>NZ_CEXLVS010000022.1:0-26275 GCF_982684285.1 Salinicola sp.
GCCCCACCCAGGAAAGCGTCAGCTTGGCGCGCGCCGACAGCATGGCCTCGAGCATCAGGTAGCGGTCGTCGTCGCGCCGCGACCTGTCACCGGGACGCGGCCGCGTGGCCATCAGGTCGAAGTCCTGGGGCTGGCGGGTGCGGGGATAGGCGCCGTCGTTCATCCCCAGCAGGTAGACCTGCCGGAACGGAATGGCACGCATCGGCATCAACGTGGCGAAATTGACCTTGCCGGCGAGGAAGCGCTGGGCCAGGCCGCCGTCGTCGAGCTCGGCCTTGAGCGCATCGCGCACCACCGCCAGGCCGATCGGCTGCGAGAACGAGGCCAGTTCGCAGCTCTGCTGCCAGCGGCCCAGCGCCTGGTCCACCCGCGCCAGCACATCGTGTTCGTCCAGTGCCGTCGGCGCGAACAGCGCCTCCATCAGCGACCGCAGTCGCATCAGCCAGCCCGCTGGCGTGCCAGCTTCGCTCAGGGCCTCGCACTGGGCGGCCAGCACCTGCATCAGCTCGGCGAGCCGCCCCGCCAGGTCCGCCTCCAGCCCGCCCACCTCGTCGTAGGGCACGATGGCGTCGAACTGCCACGCGCTGTCGGCAGACGGCCCGTTCGTTACTTGCGGGCCGGAGGATCGCCCCGACGGCATCGGGCCGGTGGAGGGCAAAGCGCCGGTGGAATACCCCAGCAGCATGCGTTCGAGCCCGAACGCCCAACTGTTCTCATGCAGTGCCGGAAACCCGAGCGCCTGGCGATGCGCGCCCGAGAGCCCCCAGCGCACGCCGCTCTCCGAAAGCCACCGCCGCAGACGCGGCAGTTCGGATTCGTCGATGGAGAACCGGGCCCGAAACGCCGGTACATCGAGCGCATCGAGCAGTTCGCTCACCCCCAGTCGCCGCTCGGGCAGTTCCAGCAGCGACAGGATCAGCACCATCATCGGATGCGCTTCACTGGCGATCTGATCGGCAATGGTGAAGGGGATATGGCGCGGATCGTCCGTGGGCAACTGGCCGAAAACCGCTTCGATATAGGGGGCGTAGACGTCGATCTCCGGCACCATCACCAGGATGTCACGCGGCCGCAGCGGCGTCCCCTCGGCGCTGGCCTCCTCGAAGGCCGCCAGCAGCCGGTCGTGCAGCACTTCCACTTCGCGCAGCGGCGAATGCACGCTGAACAGCGACAGCGAGGCGTCGTCCGCCACGATCTTGCGTTTACCGCTCTCCCGGGTGCGCTCCCCCGGATGCCTGAGATCGAGGATGTCCTGCTGCAACTGGTTGAGCAGGGGCGCTCGTTCGGCAGCCGATTCAGCGTCCGCCGCCGGGTCGCGAAAGAGATCGGTCTCGACGTCGAAACCGCCATCCTGGCTCTCGAACTCGTAGAGACCGACGATGAAGTCGCGGCCCTGGGCGCCCCAGGCGGCCAACAGCGGGTTGGCCTGAAGGTGCAGCGCCTCCTCGTCCAGCGTTTCGAGCCAGGCCGCTTCGGGATGGCGGGCCTGCTGGCGTGCCACCGCCTCGGCGGAGAGCCGACCGGCGCGCTTGATCGCCTCGCGGTCGGAGACGATGTCGCCCCAGTAGTGGCGGCAGGGGTTGGTGATCATCAGAAACACATCGATGACCCCGGAGAGCGCATGCAGCGCCTCCAGCGTCTGCGACGGCAGCGCCGAGATGCCGAAGACGAACAGCCTCGGCGGCAACCCCCTGGGGCAGCTCTGCAGTCGCCTGGCGGCGTGCAGGAAACGACCGTGCAGGTTGGCGCGGTGAAACGCCCGCTCGTCGGGCCCGGCATCGTCGATCAGCGCCCGCCACAGCGCCGGCTGCCAGCGCTGGTCGACGGGCAGGTCCCGGGGCGAGTCCTCCCCCGCCTCCCACGCTGCCAGCCAGTCCGGGCGATAGTTGAGATACTGGTCGAACAGATCCGCCAGGCGGACCGCCAGTTGCCAGCGCTTGCGCTCCGCCTGCTCGGCCGCCCTGCGCTGCACGCCCGTCATCGCAGGGGCCTCGCCACCGGACTCGCCCCCCGCAGCGTCTGGCACCGCGCCATCCGGGCCGGCTCCCAGGTAGTGGGCGAGCGGCGCGAAAACGACCGGTTCCGCGGCGACCGCACTCTCCAGCAGCCGAAAGATGCGCCACGCCAGCGGCCGCTTGTCGAACGGCGAGTGCAGCGGAATCGACTGTCCCTCGCCCTCCCCTCCGGCCTGTTCGAGCACCGCGCGGTAGGCACGCCAGACGAAGCTCGAGGGCAGCGGGAAATCCACCGAGGCGGCGATGCCGTCGGCTTCGGCCAGCGACAGGCGCAGCCACTGGGCCATGCCGTTGGACTGCACCAGGAAAGTCTCCGGGGTGAGTGGCGGCAGTCGATGGCGCTTGATCAGCGCCAATGCCAGGTCGTGCAGATCTTCGAGATGATTGGCATGCAGGACGCTGAACATCCGTTCTCCGGGATTCACGGGGCGACGGGGATCGATGAGGCACCGACCCATGGTCGTGCCATCCTACCGTGGCGCAGGGCGACGATCACCCGAAGCCTGTGGCAAGATATGACAATTGAATGACAGCCGTAGCGTCATTGCCCTCGAATACCCGCAGTGAAAAGGATTTGCGTTGACGACGCCCGTCTTCCTCGCCGTGCTGGCCGGTGCCCTGATGCACGCCAGCTGGAACGCGCTGGTCAAGGTCGGACTGGACCGGTTGCTGAGCATTTCGCTGATTCAGGCCGCCTGCGCCGTGATCGCCCTCGCCGGCGTCGCCTTCGTGCCGCTGCCGCAGGCGGAAGCCTGGCCGTGGCTGGCGGTGTCGGCGGTTCTGCACATCGGCTACAACGTATTCCTGGCCCGGGCCTACCGGGTCGGCGACCTCGGCCAGATCTACCCCATCGCCCGGGGTTGCGCACCGCTGCTGGTGACGCTGATCGGCGTCTTCGCGCTCAGCGAGAACCCCTCGTGGATCGGCTATGCGGGGATCGCGGTGCTGGTCCTCGGCATCCTGTGCATGGCCTTCCGGGGCGGCAAGGGGCCGCGCCTGGAACGCGCCTCGCTGGTCAATGCCCTGACGACCTCCGCTTTCATCGCCGGCTACACCCTGGCCGACGGCAGCGGCGCACGCGCCAACGGCGATGCGATCGGCTACGTGATCTGGCTGTTCCTGCTCGACGGGTTCGGCATGCTGCTGGCGCTGGTGGCCATGCGCGGCGCTCGGACGCTGCCCGAGTTGACCCGCCACTGGCGGGTCGGTCTGATCGGCGGCGCGCTCTCTCTCGGCGCCTACGGCATCACCATCTGGGCCATGACCCAGGCGCCGATCGCGCTGGTCGCGGCCTTGCGCGAGACCAGCGTGCTGTTCGCCATCGCCATCGGCGTGATCTGGTTGAAGGAGCCGTTGCGCCGCGAGCGGCTGCTCGCCGGCGGACTGATTCTCGGCGGCGTCATCCTGACCCATTGGGGCTGACTGTCATCCCCTGCCAGGACTGCTAGGCTTAGCGAAGCGAATCACCGCTCTGCCAACGCCGTTGCCGTGTCTTCCGGCGCCCATTCGACGCTCATCCAGGCGACAGCAATCGGCAAGGAGCCCATCGTGTCTCTCACCGCGCCAACGTACACCACCAACGCCGACGGCCAGCCGCGCCGGGTCGGTGTCGAGATCGAGTTCGCCGGCATCGGTCCCATTCAGGCGGCACGCCTGGTCGAGATGACGTTCGGCGGTCGCGTCCAGCAGCATAGCGCGCATCGCCTCCAGGTCACCGGGACGCCATGGGGCGTCTTCCATGTCGAACTGGACAGCAAGTACGTCCATCCGGACGAGCGCTTGCTCGACCGCGCCAGCGCCATCGACGGCCAGCCGCCGGGCATCGGCGAGCATCTGCGTGCCAGCCTGCACAGCCGCACCCGAGAGTGGCTGGGCGACATGGTGGCGGGCCTGGTGCCGACGGAGATCGTCTGCCCGCCGATTCCGTGGCACGAACTGGCGCGCCTGGACGAGCTGTTCGCGGCGCTGCGCCGGCACGGGGCGGAGGGCACCGATGCCAGCCTGCTGTACGGCTTCGGTCTCCACCTCAACCCGGAGATCCCCTCCCCCGGCGTCGAGAGCGTGGTGGCCTACCTGCGGGCCTATCTGATACTCGCCGACTGGCTGCGCGACGAGATCGTCGTCGACGTGACGCGGGACATGCTGCCCCACACGCGCCCGTTCCACAGCGACTACACCCGCCGGATACTGGCGCCGGACTACGCTCCCACGCTGCAGACGCTGATCGACGACTACCTGGTCGCCAACCCGACCCGCAACCGGGAGCTGGATCTGCTGCCGCTGTTCGCCTGGCTGATGCCGGACCACCCCAACGCGCTGCTCCGGGAGACGCTGGTCAAGCCCCGGCCGACCTATCATTACCGCCTCCCCAACGCCGCGCTCTCGGACCCCGAGTGGGGCGTGAGCGTCGAATGGAATCGCTGGGCCGAAGTCGAACGCCTGGCCGCCGATCCGGCCCGCCTGGCGGAACGCAGCGCCGCCTACCGCGCGCACCTCGCCCAGCCGACCCTGAGCCGCTGGCTCGACTCCCTGCGCCACTGGATGCGCCACTGATGGCTTCGACACAACCTCAATCCGGACGTAAACGGCGATCCGGATCGACACGCAGGAGGAGCCGGCCGCTGATCGGTATCACCACCTCGGATCACAAGAGCTTCCTGGCCTGGTGGTGCGACTGGATCTCGGTCTGGCGCGCCGGAGGCAGGCCGCTGCGGATCTCGCCCGCGCGTCCGCTGCGACGGCCGGTGGACGGCCTGATCATCGGCGGGGGCGACGATATCGGTGCCCAGCGCTACGGCGGCGAGATGCAACTCGACGTTCGCATCGACCCCGCCCGCGACGAGCTCGAACTCGAACTGCTGGCCCGCTATCTACCGGAGCGGATACCGATCCTGGGCATCTGTCGCGGCGCCCAGATCATCAACATCCACTGCGGTGGCAGCCTGATCGAGGACATCCAGACGACCTATCGCCACATCAGGAACCGACGCATGGTGCTGCCGCGCAAGCGCATCGAGATCGAGCCTTTCAGCCAGTTGGCCGACATTCTCAACCGCCGCTACTGCCACGTGAACAGCCTTCACCACCAGGCGGTGGATCGGCCGGGAGACGGGCTGAAGGTGGTCGCCCATGACCGCGACGACCTGGTGCAGGCGATCGAGAGCGACCGCCATCCCTTTCTCATCGGCGTGCAGTGGCATCCGGAGTTCCTGCTCTTCAGCCGCTCGCAACAACGGCTGATCCGGGCGCTGGTGGATGCGGCCCTGGAGAGAAAGCCGGCGGCAGTGGAAAATGGATCGCCCTGCAGAAACGCCGGGAGCCGCGGCAAAGCCTCAGCACGGCATGACCGCCAGCCGGCGCCCGGCAGGCGTGCGCAGCAGAAACAAGCCGATGAAGACACCCATGACCGATAGCGCGGCGACGTAGATCGCCGGCGACATCGGGTACCAGCGCATCAGCGTGGTAACGATGATCGGCGTGAAGCCACCGAATATCGCGTAGGCGACGTTGTAGGAGAACGATAATCCGCTGAACCGGACCGCCGCCGGGAACGCCTTGACCGCCACCGCCGGGATGGCACCGGTAATCCCCACTGCGAAACCGGCCAGGGCGTAGAGCGGCATCACCTGGTCGGGACGCTGGCCGACGACGCTCATCATCAGCCAGTAGCTCGTCCCCAGCAGCACGCTCCAGCCGATCAGAGTCGCGCCGCTGCCGAAACGGTCGGCGCACCAGCCGGCGACCACGCAGCCCACGATCAGGCACAGGATCGCCACCACGTTGGCCAGCGAGGTGTCCAGCCCGGCGTACTGCGCCGCCAGCAGCGGCGGCGTCATCAACATCACCACGACGATGGCCGCGGTCAGAATCCAGCTGACGGCCATGGCCAGCAGCACACCGCCCAGGTGATCGCGAAGCACCGCCTTGACCGGCAGCTCGGCGGCCAGCGCCCGGCGCTCGCGCAGCTCGGCGAAGACCGGGGTCTCGCGCAGCCAGCGACGCAGGTAGACCGCGATCAATCCGAATCCCCCGCCGATCACGAACGGAATTCGCCACGCCCCTTCGGCCAGTTCGCCGGCCGAGTAGTGCGATTTCATCGCCGCCGATACCAACGAACCGATCAGAATTCCCGCCGCCAGCCCCGCCGACAGCGTGCCGCAGGCAAGCCCGACATGACGACGCTGGACATGCTCGGTGACGAACACCCAGGCCCCGGGCACCTCGCCGCCCACGGCCGCCCCCTGGAGCATGCGCAACAGCACCAGCAGCAACGGCGCCAGATAGCCGATGGCTTGGTAGGTCGGCAGGCAGCCGATCGCCAGTGTCGGCAGTGCCATCATGAAGATCGACAACGTGAACATCCGCTTGCGTCCCAGCAGGTCGCCGAAGTGCGCCATCACGATGCCGCCCAGCGGACGCACCAGGTAGCCGGCGGCAAAGATGCCGAAGGTCTGGGTCTGGCGCAGCCACTCCGGCATGTCCGGCGGGAAGAACAGTTGCCCGATGGTCGTCGCGAAGTAAACGAAGATGATGAAGTCGTAGAACTCCAGCGCACCGCCCAGTGCCGACAGCGAGAGCACCTTGACGTCGCTGCGGGAGAGCGGACGCGTCGAAATGGAATCATGGGACATATCGATGTTCCAGGCGAACGACGGCCGTGGGCGTCGTCGCGATCACTCGGGGATCGAGTCGCCAGGCCCCGGGCCGATGCGGCCAGGAACCTGGCACGGAGAGGTCAGTTCTGCATCAACGCCAGTCGCTGCCCGCTTGGCGCGCGTAGCAGGAACAGGCCGATCACCACGCCGAGCGCCGCCAGCGCGGCGATGTAGTAGGCCGGCGCGGCGGGATGACTGGCCATCAACGTCGACACCACCACCGGGGTGAAACCACCGAAGATCGCGTAGGCGACGTTGTAGGAGAACGAGAGTCCCGAGAACCGCACCGCTGCCGGAAACGACTTGACCGCAATGGTGGGTACCACGCCGACGATGCCGACGCCGAAACCGGCCAGGCAGTAGAGCGGCGTCAGTTGATCGGGACTGGTCGGCACCGTGTGCATCATCACCCAGTAGCCGACGCCCAGCAGCAGGCTCCAGGCGATGATCGTGATCCCGCTGCCGAGGCGATCGCAGCACCAGCCCGAGACCACGCAGCCGATGATCACGCAGACGATGGCCCAGACGTTGGCCAGCGAGGCGTCGATGCCGTAGAGCGTCTGCAACAGGCTCGGCGTCATCAGCACCACCACCACCACCGCGCCGGTGAGAATCCAGGTCACCGCCATCGACAGCACCACGCTGTCCAGGTGGCGACTGAGCACGCGCTTGACCGGCAGCCCGTCGGAGAGCGCTTTCTTGGCACGCATCTCGGCGAACACCGGCGTCTCTTCCAGGTAACGGCGCAGATAGACCGCCAGGAAGCCGAAGACGCCGCCGATCAGGAACGGCACCCGCCAGCCGTAGGCGCTCATCTCCTCCGGCGTGTAGTACGACTTCAGGAACGCCGAGATCACCGATCCGATCAGGATGCCGGCCACCAGTCCGGAAGCCAGCGTGCCGCAGGCCAGCCCCACGTCCTTGCGCGAGACGTGTTCGGTCACGAACACCCAGGCACCGGGAACCTCGCCGCCGACCGCCGCGCCCTGCAGGATCCGCATCAGCACCAGCAGCAGTGGCGCCAGATAACCGATGGTATCGTAGGTCGGCAGGCAGCCGATCAGCAGCGTCGGTACGGACATCAGGAAGATCGACAGCGTGAACATGCGCTTGCGGCCCAGCAGGTCGCCGAAGTGCGCCATGATGATGCCGCCCAGCGGACGCGCCAGATAGCCGGCGGCGAAGATACCGTAGGTCTGGACCATTCGCAGCCACTCCGGCATGTCGGGCGGGAAGAACAGATGCCCGATCACGGTGGCGAAGTAGACGAAGATGATGAAGTCGTAGAATTCCAGCGCGCCACCCAGGGCGGAGAGCGACAGGATCTTGATGTCACCGCGTGACAGCGGACGCGACGGAGCCGCATCGTATTGAGGTGCGTTAGCCATAGCCGTGTTCTTTTTCTGAGGCGTTGAAACGTGCAGGTGTCCAGTAGCCAACGTGCGTCACGGATGTACGACGGAGGATGCCGCCCGGCGCATGAAGGGGGCCACGACATTACCAGACTTTGCAAGTTCCGTCAGTGCGGTTCACGCAGCCGCGGGGCCAGGACGCGGCCCAGCCCGACGCAAAAAAACCGGCCTCGAGGGCCGGTTCTTCCCGTCGCCGGAGGTTCAGCTTTCCAGCTTGGCGTCCAGCGAGATCCTGGCGTTCAGCAACTTGGAGATCGGGCACCCTTCCTTGGCCTTCTGGGCGGCGCTGTCGAAGGTCGCCTGGTCGGCTCCCGGAATCTTGGCCACGGTCTTGAGTTGCACTTCGGTGATGGTGAAGCCGCTGTCGTCCTGCTCCATGATGACGGTGGCGTCGGTCTTGATGCTGTCGGGCTCGATGCCCTCCTCGCCCAGCATCATCGACAGCGCCATCGAAAAGCAGCTGGCATGAGCGGAGGCAATCAGCTCTTCGGGATTGGTGCCCGGCTGACCCTCGAAACGGGTATTGAAACCGTAGGGGTTCTGCTCGAGGGCGCCACTCTCGGTGGAAACGACGCCCTTGCCCTTCTTGAGGCTACCCTTCCATTCGGCGGATCCGGATTTCTTGATCGTCATCGTCAGCTCCTTCTGGTTTGATGTGACGTTTCGATGCAATCGACCATCGCGGTGGATGGGCGAGAATCAGTGTAGACCACATGGCTCGGAGGTCATCCCTCCCGCCATCTCTGTCCCCCTGCCATCTCCATCCTCACGCCTCGAGGGCCGCCAGCGCTGCATCGTAGTCGGGCTCATTCTTGATCTCGCTGACCAGCTCGGCGTGTACCACCGTGTCCTGCTCGTCCAGCACGATCACCGCGCGGGCGCACAATCCGGCCATGGCGCCGCTCTGTAGCGCGACACCGTAGCTCTCGCGGAACTCGGGGTGGCGGAAACTGGAGAGCGTGACGACGCTATCCAACCCTTCGGCACCGCAGAACCGGCTCTGCGCGAAGGGCAGGTCCGCCGACACCACCAGCACGACGGTATTGTCGAGCCCGCTGGCGTACTCGTTGAACTTGCGCGTGGACATCGCACAGGTCCTGGTGTCGACGCTGGGGATGATGTTGAGCACCTTGCATCGGCCGGAGAAGTCCGCCAGCGACACCTCCTCCAGCTCGGCATTGGTCAGGGTAAAGGCGGGGGCTCTGTCGCCAACGGCGGGGAAATCACCGCCGACCTCGACGGCCACGCCGCCTCGCGTCACGCTCTGCATGATGGTCTCTCCGGAAGGAACGATTCAAAGACGAAACGATGGCAAACCGTTGCACGCGATGTCGGACGACATCGGCGCCAGCGATCAGCATAGCCTATTCACCGGGCCCGTCGGACGTTCGATCCAGCAACTGTCGGGATCTGGCCAGGGCCCGCGATCCCGGGGCTCGCAACAGCGCCATGTTGCGCTCGGGAATGCCTTCGGGGTCGGCATGGTGCGCGATCGCCCGCTCGAGCTCGGCTTCCCGCAGGATGTGCAGCATCGGGCAGGGCGAACGGTTGGTGGCGTTGGCGGGGTCGTCCGCCGCCACGCCCTCGAACACATAGTCCGGGTGGAAACTGGCCAGCTGATAGATGCCGGCATATCCCAGCTCCTCCATCAGCCGCTCGGCCAGCTCGAGCCAGTCCAGGTAGTCGTCGAAGTCGTCCATGCCCACCGGCGCGATCAGCAGCGTGGTGGCAAGGCCAGCGTCCGCATCGAGACGCCGGCACTCGGCCACCAGCTCGTGGAGCAGCCCTTCCAGGTCGCTGGCTTCGGCCACGGCGTAGCGAATGGCGTCCCGACGCACTTCGCGCCCGGCAAAGGGACAGATGTCGTGGGCGACGACGAAGGATTCGACCCAGGCCCGGGTCCGACTGAGCGAAGAGGGTTCGATGGGGGTTCTCCTGAAACCGGTGGACGATGACCGCGAGACGTTCACCCGCACCGCGAGGCGGTTCACGGGAAACCAACGGACGGGGCACACAGTCGGGCAACGTTACACGGTGGCCGACGAACACGATCTGCCAACGCCGTGGTTTGCGAAACTCGCGAGTGGCGACCAGCATAACAGTAACGTTTTCACGAACCGGAGTTTTCGATGCCACGTTCGCTGCCGCAGATTGTGATGCCAGGAAGCCAGGAAGAGTCGCCTCTATCCCTGCCGGCCATCGGCCAGGGCACCTGGTACATGGGAGAGAATCGGGTGCCGCGCCGGCAGGAGGTGGCGGCGTTGCGGCACGGCCTGGACCTGGGCCTGACGTTGATCGATACGGCCGAGATGTACGGCGACGGCGGTGCCGAGGAGGTCGTCGGCGAAGCGATACGCGATCGTCGCGACGACGCCTTCGTGGTCTCCAAGGTCTACCCCTGGAACGCCGGCCGGGACAGCGCCATCGCCGCCTGCGAAGGCAGCCTCGAACGGCTGGGGATCGAGACGCTCGATCTCTACCTGCTGCACTGGCCCGGCAGCATTCCCCTGGAAGAGACGTTCGAGGCGTTCGAGCGACTGCGCGATCAGGGCAAGATACGCCGATTTGGCGTCTCCAACTTCGATGCCGGCAACCTCAGAGCCATGGATGCGCTGCCGGCCGCCGCCGATTGCGCGACCAACCAGGTGCTCTATCATCTCGGTTCCCGCGGCATCGAGGTCGACGTCATCCCCTGGATGCAGGATCACCATATCCCGGTGATGGCCTACTGCCCCCTGGCCCAGGGCGGTCGACTGCGCGCCAAGCTGCTCTCCTCCACGGTGGTCAACGAGATCGCCGACAAGCATGACGCCAGCGCCGCACAGATCCTGCTGGCCTGGACCATTCGCCCTGTCAGCGGCCACCGCGAGGGGCCGAGATCGGTCGTCTCCATTCCCAAGGCGTCGACCCTGGCCCACGTCGAGGCCAATGCCGAAGCCTTGAACATCGAACTCGACGATGACGACCTCACCCGGCTCGACGACGCCTTCCCAGCGCCCCGGGAGCCGGTGTCGCTGGATATCGTTTGAACTATCGGCGACGCCGTCGTCTAAAACCGTATCAACGCACTTTCCCTCCCAGTACTTTCCCACTCAGCCCCATCAGGAGCGATGCATGCAAGCGATGTCAGCGACCCCGGCCTCTCCCTACCGCCATTGGCTACCGGCCTTGAGCCTCGCCCTTGGCACCACGCTGGCTGGCGTATCGGTGAGCGCCGAGGCCCAGGAAGCCGACGCCGCCGAGCCAGATCGCAAGACAACGCCACGCTACGGCGCCGAACTCGAGGGTTTCGACTACCCCTACCCGGTGGAGCGCTTTCGCTTCAGCTCCCAGCGTCAGGAGATGCAGATGGCCTATCTCGACGTTCCCGCCGACGAGCCCAATGGCCACACCATCGTGCTGCTCCACGGCAAGAACTTCTGTGCCGCGACCTGGGAAGACTCCATCGAGCGTCTCAACGCAGCGGGCTACCGAGTGATCGCGCCGGATCAGATCGGTTTCTGCAAGTCGAGCAAGCCCGAGGCGTACCAGTTCAGCTTCCACCAGCTCGCGACCAACACTCACGCCCTGCTCGAAAGCCTCGATCTCGACGATGTCACAATCATGGGCCACTCCATGGGCGGCATGCTGGCGAGCCGCTACGCGCTGATGTACCCCGAGCAGACCGAGAAACTGGTCCTGGTCAACCCGATCGGCCTCGAGGACTGGAAGGCCATGGGCGTGCCCTATCAGCCGATCGACGAAGCCTACGCCAGCGAGCAGAAGAAAGACGCCGAGGGGATCCGCCGCTATCAGCAGTCGACCTACTACGTCGGCGAATGGGAGCCGCGCTACGACCGCTGGGTCGACATGCTGGCCGGTATGTACGCGGGGCCGGAGGGGGATCTCGTCGCCTGGGATCAGGCCCTCACCTCGGACATGGTCTTCACCCAGCCGGTCATCCACGAGTTCGACGAGATCCAGGTGCCGACGCTGCTGCTGATCGGGGAGAAGGACAACACGGCGATCGGCAAGGGGCTCGCCTCCGACGAGGTCAAGAAAACCCTGGGGCACTACGACGTGCTGGGCGAACGCGCCGCCGAACGTATCTCCGACGCCGAGCTGGTCGAATTCCCCGAGCTGGGTCACTCGCCGCATATCCAGCAGCCCGAGCGGTTTCACGAGGCACTGCTTGAGGGCCTGAAGCGCCTCGACGCATCCTGAGCCTGGGGCGCCTCTTGCAATCGGACGCTACAGCGACAACTGCCCGCTGACCGCCACTTCGCCCTTCCTCGACGCCAGCCGATCCGCCAGCCGGGTCGGCTCCGGCAGCTTGGTCCTGCCCAGGCATCGCACCACCCACTCCACGGCGCTCTCCAGCGACATCCGGTGCCCCGGCGACACGAACAGCGGCTTCACTCCTTCCCGCGAGCGCAGCACCGCGCCGATGGTGACGCGTCCGCGCTCGTCGAGGGCGACATCGTTCGGATCCTCCTCTCGTCGCCGGTCGGTCAACGGCGTCCACCCACCCTTGACCGACGGTACCTCCCCGAACTGGCCGCACAGCCGGCTCTTGCCCACGCCGATGGTCGGCAGGTCGAGCCACAACCCCAGGTGCGAGGCGATTCCCAGACGACGCGGATGGGCGATACCCTGGCCATCGACCATGACCAGGTCCGGGCGCTGGGAGAGCTGCTCGAACGCCCCCAGCGCCGCCGGAATCTCGCGAAACGACAACAGCCCCGGCACGTAGGGCATGCGCGTCGGCTCGCGATGCACCACCTGCTCCACCAGCGCGAGCGACGGCCACTTGAGCAGCACCAGTGCCGCGCGGGTGGTCTCCCCGCCATCCTCGAAGCCGATATCCATTCCCGCGATCAGGCCGACCTCTCCCAGCGTGTCCTCGCGCACGATTCTCGGCGCCAGCTGCTTCTGCAGTGCGATCGCCGCCTCGGGCGTCAGGTTCCATTCGTGTAGCGCCATCCCGCGCCTCCCGTCATCCAGGTTGAGGACACCAGCCTAGCCGCGGAAAGTGTCGACCTCCACTCGCAATTCCCCTTCAATCGACGCGACGTCGCGTTACACTTGGCGACGCTTTTACCGCTTCGTCTCCTCCGATGTCACAGGGCGCCACGCCATGAAACTCCTCCACACCGCCGACTGGCATCTGGGCCAGTCCTTCCACGGCCAGGAACGTCATGTCGAGCATCGCGCCTTTCTCGACTGGCTGCTGGCGACGCTCGTCGAGCGTCAGCCCGATGCGCTGCTGATCGCCGGTGACATCTTCGATGTGGTCAATCCCTCGCTGCGCGCCCAGGAGCTGCTCTACGACTTCATCGTCGCCGCCCACGCCGCCCTGCCGACGCTGGAGATCGTGATGATCGCCGGCAACCACGACAGCGGTTCGCGCATCGAGCTGCCCGCGCCGCTGATGCAGAGCCTCAAGACCCACGCCCTGGGGCGGGTGCACTGGCTCGACGACGGCCGTCTCGACAGCGACCGCCTGCTGGTCCCGCTGCACGACGCCGACGGCGTGCTCGGGGCCTGGTGTCTGGCGCTCCCCTTCCTGCGCCCGGCCGAGGTCACCGGTGGCGATGTCGACGACTATCGCGAGGGAATCGACCGGGTTCACGGCGAACTGGTCGAAGCCGCCGAAGCCCGCCGCGGGCCGGGCCAGGCGCTGGTGGCGATGAGCCACGCCCATCTGCAGGGCGCCGCCGTCTCCGAGGCGAGCGAGCGCCCCATCGTCATCGGTGGCGAGGAGTCGGTGCCGGCGACGCTGTTCCCGAGTTCCATCGCCTACGTCGCGCTCGGCCACCTGCATCGCCCCCAGCAGGTCGGCGAAACCCGCATTCGCTACAGCGGTTCGCCACTGCCGCTGGACTTCAGCGAGAGCCACTATCCGCACCAGGTGCTCGAAGTGAGCCTGAACGGCGCCGAGCTCGAGGCCATCGAGAGCCTGCCGATACCGCGCCACGTGGCGCTGCGCCGCGTGGGGCCGGGCAGCCTCGAGGAGGTCGAACGGGAGCTCGAGACGCTGGAGATCGACGCCGAACTGCCTCGGGAGCGCTGGCCATGGCTGGAGATCCGGGTCGATCTCGACGCACCGCGCCCCGACCTGCGAGCGCGCGTCGAAGCGGCGATGGCGGACAAGCCGCTGCGCCTGCTGCGCATTCACAGCCGCTACCCCGACGCCGGCGGGCGTGACGACAACGCCGCCAACGTCGATCTCGACAGCCTGACCCCGCAGGAGATCTTTACGCGGACCTGGCAGAGTCGTTACGGCAACCCGCCACCGGAGGACGTGCTGGCCGATTTCGCCACCCTGCTGCAACAGGTTCAGGACAGCGAGGTCGAGGCATGAAGATCCTTGCCATCCGGCTGGAAAACCTGGCCTCGCTGGCCGGTCGCCACGAGATCGACTTCACCGCCTCACCGCTGGTCGACCAGGGCCTGTTCGCCATCACCGGCCCCACCGGTGCCGGCAAGAGCACCCTGCTCGACGCACTCTGCCTGGCGCTCTACGGCAGCACGCCGCGCCTGCGCCAGGCGCCACGGCGGGATTCCCAGATCGCCGACGTCAACGCCGACACGCTGACCACCGCCGACGCCCGTACCCTGCTGCGCCGCGGCTGTGCCGGCGGCTTTGCCGAGGTCGATTTCGTCGGTCGCGACGGCCGTCGCTACCGCGCTCGCTGGTCGGTGCGCCGCGCCCGCGACAAGGTCGACGGCAGCCTGCAGAAAGCCGAGCAGTCGTTGACCGACCTGGACGCCAACCAGCTGCTCACCGCCCAGACCCGGGAGTTCGAGAAGCTGCTGCCCGAGCGGCTGGGACTCAAGTTCGACCAGTTCACCCGCGCCGTGCTCCTGGCCCAGAGCGAGTTCGCCGCCTTCCTCAAGGCCGACGACAACGAGCGCAGCGAGCTGCTCGAACGACTGACCGACACCCAGCACTACTCCGAGATATCCAAGGCCGCCTATCAACGCGTGCGTGATGCCAAAACCGCGCTCGAGGCGATCAACGCGCGGCTGGCCGATTCCCTCCCGGTGGATGCCGAGACCCGCGCTGAACTCGAACGCCAAGCCCAGATCGAGGAGCAGGCGCTGGCCGAGCTCCAGGCGGAGCTGAACCGCCACCAGACCCAGGCCGTCGAACTCGAACGCGATGCCCAGCTTCATCAGGCGTGGCAGCAGGCCGATGCGCAATGGCAGCGGATCGAACAGACTTGGCAGCAGAGCCAGCCGCAGCGTGAACGACTGGCGCAGCTCGACGACCTGGCACCCTGGCGCGAGCGTGCCGAACGTCGTCAGGCGCTGGAACGGTCGCTGACCGCCCGCCGGCAGACACTGGAAGACGAACGACGCCAGCTGGAAGCGTGCGACACCGAACGACGCACGCTCGAGCCGCAATTGAGCGCGGCAAGAGAAGCCCGTGAGCAGGCGAGAAACGCCTATCAGGCCGCGCAGCCCGAACTGGAACGGGCCCGCCGGCTGGCGGCCGATCTCGAGCATCAGCAACAGCGGCTGGAGCAGCAGCAACAGGAACACCGCCAGCTTGCCGAGACGAGCAAGGCCGACGACGAACGCCACCGGCAACTGGTGGCCTCCCGTCAGTCGCTCGAACAGCGGCTGCAGCGACAGCGTGCGACGCTCGTTGGCCTTCTCGGCGAGCGCGAAGGCGTGGATTCACGCCAGCTCGCTCATGACACCCGCAGCGCCCTGAACGATCGGCGCGATCGAGCCCAGCGCGACCTCCAGGCCCTCCAGACCCTTCAGCAGGACTGGCGCGAGGGTGAGCGCCTGCGCCAGGAGCGCAGCACCACGCAGCACCAACTCCAGAGCGAACGCCAGCGACTGGCGGATCTGGAAGCCCAGGGCAGGCGCGCGAAGGTGCAGCTCACCGCTGCCGAGGCCGAGGAGACCACGGTCCGCCAGCAGATAGAGGGTGCCAGCGCCGCGCGCAGCGACGCGGTCGATCGACTGCGCCAGCAGTTGAGCGATGACCAGCCCTGCCCGGTTTGCGGCGGCATCGATCACCCTTACCGCCATTCGCCGCCATCTCGACCCGACGCCACGCTGATCGAGGCGATCGAGCGGCAGGAGCAGGCGCAGCTCGCCGATCAACGCCGCAAAGTCGAGAACGCTCATCAGGCCTATCACCAGTGCAGCGCAGACTATCGCGCCTGCCGCCAGGGCCTGCAGGAGCGAGAGAGCCATCTCGAGACCGTGACGCGCCAGCTCGAGCATGCCGAGCAGGTCATCGATGCCCACAGCGCCGCATCTGCCCTGCGCCAGAGCGAGAACGCCGATCACTGGCTCGAGTCACGCCAGCAGCAGCTCACCCGGCAATGGCGCGAGGCCAGCGATCAGCTCGGTGCGCTCGACGAGGCCGAACGCGCCCTCCAGCCGCTGGAGGCCGAATGGCAGCAGCTCTCGCTGGAACTCGGCCGGCTCGAGGAGCGTCGATCGTTGAGCCACGAACGCCGGCAAGCGCTGGAAACCTCACTGCCCGCGCTTCGGCAGGCCCGCGACGATATCTCGCGGCAACTGTCGGCTCGATTGGGGCACCATGCTTCGGGCAACGACTGGCAAACCACCCTGGAGCAGCGCCGAGAGCATGCGGAAGCGGCGCTGGAAACGTGCCAGACGCGTTGGCAGAACCTGACCCAGGCACACACGCAGTCGACTCAACGCGTGGCGGACCTTGAGCAGCGCCAGACCGAAGCACAGACGGAATTTGAAGCTCTCGATGGCGCCTGGCAGGCCTGGCGCGCGGCGCGGCCGATGCTCGATGACGAACGCATCGATAGCTTGCTGGCTGTCAGCGCAGACGACCACCGCCAGCTTCGCGATGCCCTGGCGCAGCAGGAGCGCGAGCGAAACGTCGCGAGCATCAAGCGCGAGGAGCGTCGGGAGGCGCTACGAGATCAGCGCCGTCGCTTGCTGCCAGCAGCGGACACGGCGCAGTTGCTCGACGAGACGAACACCCATGCGCTATCGCTGCGCCTGACCACCCAACGCGAGACCGCGCAGGCGTTGATCCGCCAGCGCGACGAACGCCAGGAAACCCGGGATGCCTCTCAGCACCGCCTGCGCGAGGACGACCGCCGTCGCCAGGCCCAACGCGAGGGTGCCCGCGCGCGCGAGTCGGCCCAGCGCGAGGTCGATCGCTGGGAGCGCCTCAACGGACTCATCGGCAGCGCCGATGGCAAGCGTTTCCGGCGCATCGCCCAGGCCTACAACCTCGACCATTTGCTGACCCACGCCAACCAGCACCTGCGCGCCCTGACGCCGCGCTACCGCCTCGCTCGCGGCGGCAGCGAGCTGGGCATTCTGGTGATCGATGGCGACATGGCCGACGAGCGGCGCTCGGTGCACTCGCTCTCCGGCGGCGAGACCTTCCTGGTGTCGCTGGCGCTGGCGCTGGGGCTGGCCTCGATGGCGTCGCATCAATTGGCGATCGAATCGCTGTTCATCGATGAGGGCTTCGGCAGCCTGGACCCGGAGTCGCTGGCACTGGCGATGGATGCCCTCGATGGCCTGCAGGCCCAGGGCCGACGCGTCGGCGTGATCTCCCACGTGCAGGAGATGCACGAGCGAATCCCGCTACAGATACGGGTCGAACCCAGGGGCAACGGCGCCAGCCAGCTCGTGATTCGACGCCTTTGAACGCCCTTCATCGCGCAGCACCCACGGACCGACCAGAGCTTAGACTTTGGTCTACAAATCGACACCGAATAGACGACATCGACCTTTCCGATTGGAAAGGTTGGTGTCGTATCGTACGCCTCGCTCCCCGATAAATTCCTCAAGAATTACAACGACGAGTGCCGATAATTCCCTCCGCCACATCACCCGATAGATACCATAAAACCCTTACAAATCAGTAATGTTTACGTTTATGTAAGAGTTGCCTCGAAGAATGGGCTCTGCCTACCATCCCGCCGCATCGTCATTTCATGCCGAACCATTTCCGGTGACGCATGCCATCTAGCGGAGGTGATTCTTGCTCACGATCATTGGCCTTGGCATCATCATTGCCATCGTGGCGTTACTGCTTACCGAGCGCGTCACACCTATCATCGCGCTGTCGATGGTGCCGTTGATCGGCGCCCTTCTGGCCGGCTTCGGGCCGACGGACATTGCCGGATTCTTCGAGTCGGGACTGCAGGATGTCGCCAACGTGGCGGTGATGTTCATCTTCGCCATCCTCTTCTTCGGCGTGCTCCAGGACGTCGGCCTGTTCGATCCCCTGATCAACCGCGTGGTAGCACTCACTCGCGGCAATGTGATCGCCGTCGCCATGGGTACCGGCGTGATCGGCACCATCGCTCATCTCGATGGCTCCGGCGCCTCCACGTTCCTGATCTCCATACCCGCGCTGCTGCCGCTCTACCAGCGCCTGCGAATGAGTCCTTACCTGCTGCTGCTGATCGTCTCGGCGAGCATCGGCATCATGAACCTCGTCCCCTGGGCGGGCCCGATCGGACGCGCCGCCGCCGTCACCGGCATCAGTCCCACCGAGTTGTGGCGCGCCATGCTGCCGGTGCAGATCGCGGGCTTCGTCATCCTGATGATCTTTGCCGCGCTGCTCGGCCTGCGCGAACAGGGCCGGATCAAGCGCCTGCCCGCTCAGGCCGACCAAGCCTCGCCGGACAACGTGGTGGCCGACGCCGAGAACGGCAAGGCGCTGCCGCCCCGGTTCTGGCTCAACCTGGCCATCGCCGTCGCCACCATCGGCGTGCTGGCATCCGGCGTCATGCCGCCAGCCTACATGTTCATGCTGGCGCTCGGTGTCGTGCTGCTGGCCAACTACCCCAAGCCCAGCCAGCAGATGGAACGCATCAAGGCGCACGCGCCCGGCGCCCTGCTGATGGCGTCGATCATCAGCGCCGCCGGCGCTTTCCTGGGGATCCTCTCCGGTACCGGCATGCTCGAGTCGATCGCCACCGACCTGGCCCAGGTGCTGCCCCAATCCATGGTGCCCTACCTGCATCTGGTAATCGGCGTCTTCGGCGTGCCGCTGGACATGCTGACCAGCACCGATGCCTATTACTTCGCCCTGCTGCCAGTGGTCGAGCAGGTCGCTTCGACCCAGGGCGTCGCCGCCGACAGCGTGGTCTACGCCATGGCGATCGGCAACAACGTCGGCAAGATGATCAGCCCGTTCTCTCCCGCCATGTGGCTGGCCCTCGGCCTGGCCGGCGCGGAGATGGGCCGCCATATCCGCTACTCCTTCTTCCTGCTGTGGCTCTTCAGCCTTGTGATGCTGGCGTTCGCCTACCTGATCGGGCTGCTCTGACCCGGCTCAGATCTCGATCGCCGCCCGGGCCATGACCTGGGCGGCGGCGCCTCTGGCGGCCACGTAGGTGCTGTCCCCGATCACCTTGACGGGTATCGTCTGCGACTGCCGGAGCAGGTCGTTCTGGTGGGTGGCGAAGTAGGCCAGGGCCGGCCCGGTCAGGCTCTCGCCCAGCTTCATCAACGATCCCCCCAGAATCAGCATCGACGGGTTGAGCGTGTGATGCAGGTTGAGCATCAGCAGGCCGAGCGCTTCGCCGGCTCGCTTCATCACGGCCTGGACCTCGCCATCCTCGGCCCGGGCCAGAACCGCGTTGCTGAGACTGGCATCGATGTCGACGTGCAGCGCCTCGCGCAGCGCCCACCCACTGACCAGCGTCTCCGCGCAGCCGTGATTGCCGCAGTGGCAGAGCGCGCCCCCCGGCTGTATCACGGTATGCCCGATCTCCCCCACCAGCCCCTGGTGGCCCCGCGGCACCAGCGGAAAGTGCTCGCCGCTGACCACGCCACAGCCGATGCCGCTGCCGGCGCTGATGTAGGCGATCGACTCAGGGGGCACGCCCTCGAAGAAATAGAACTCGCCGAAGGCGGCGGCGTTCGCCTCATTGTCCAGCAGCCACACGCCGTCCGGCAGATCCGGTTGCTCGCGCAGCAGCGCCAGGAAGTCGATGTCCACCCAACCCAGGTTGGGCGCCAGGCTGAGGATCGGCGCCCTGGGGGAGACGGGGCCCGGCACCGCGACCCCTAGTCCAAGGCAGCGGCGTTCCGCGATGTCGGGCGCCTGACGCAGCTGTACCAGCAGCGCCGCCAGCCGCTTCGCGGTCGTGGCAGGATCGGTGGGAGGCTCCTCCTGGTGAATGCTTGCCAGGACGACGCCAAGAAGATTGCAAGCGACCAGCCGCAGCCCCTTGACCCCGACCTCGGCACCCAGCATGTAGTGGCGCTCGCCATCCAGGTAGAGCGCCCGCCCCGGCCGCCCCCCGCCGCGCGCGTGGAGCTCCCCTTCGCGCAGCCATCCCCGCTCGACCAGCGCCTGCACCACGCTGCCCACCGTGGCCTTGGTCAGGCCGGTTCGCAGCGCGATGTCGGCCCGCGACAACCCGGGGCTCCGGCGCACGGTGCTCAGGATCGTGCTGCGGTTGAGGCTCTTGAGGTAGTTGAGATCGCCGGAGGTCTGCGGCGTGAACGCATTATGCATTGGATGATGGCAACGTCGGGTGGCGGTGGATGCCGCGACTATACCAAAGCCGGCCGATTCCCACCGAAGGCGCTCCTCTCGTCGCGACCTAAGTCTTAACACCAATGACCAATGGCGGCCGGTTCGCCAAGCGCGCATGCTGCGGCAACACTTAGTTAACAGTATTTACTAACCATCGAGAGACCTCATGCAGTCAGCCATCTATCCCAGTCTCGAAAGCAAGCGCGTCGTCGTCACCGGCGGCGGTTCCGGCATCGGGGCGGGCCTGGTACGCGCCTTCGCCGCGCAGCGCGCCCAGGTTCATTTCATCGATATCCTCGATGACGCCGAGGCGCTGGCGGACGAGCTGGGCGAACGAGTCCATTTTCATCGCTGCGACCTCACCGATGCCGAGGCGTTGATCGCGACGCTTGCCGGCATCGGCGAGGTCGACGTGCTGGTCAACAATGCCGCCAATGACGACCGTCACCGGCTCGAGGACGTCACGCCCGAATACTGGGACGACCGCATGGCGGTCAACCTGCGCCACCTGGCGCTGGCCGCCCGCGAGGTCGCTCCTGCCATGCGCCGCAGGGGAGAGGGCGTGATCATCAACCTGGGCTCGATCAGCTGGCACCTGGGCCAGCCCGGCATGGTGCTCTACGAAACCGCCAAGGCCGGCATCGAGGGGCTGACCCGGGCCCTGGCGAGCGAGCTGGGCAGCGACGGCATCCGGGTCAACTGCGTGATCCCCGGCAATGTCAAGACGCCGCGTCAGTCCCGCTGGTACGGCCCCGAGGACGAAGCCCAGATCGTCGCCGAGCAGAAGCTCAAGGTGCGTATCCATCCCCATCACGTGGCCGCCATGGTGCTGTTCCTCTCCTCGGATGACGCGGCCGCCTGCACCGCACACAACTACTGGGTCGACGCCGGCTGGCTCTGATCGCGAGTCGCCGACACCGTCCTCGATACACCAACGGAGCTTCACAATGCCAACTCAAGTTGCTTCACAACGCCCTGTCGTGGTTCTGCTCACCTGTTGCGTCGCCGCCATCGGCGGCTTCCTGTTCGGCTTCGACAGTGGCGTCATCAACGGTACCGTCGATGGCCTGCAGCAGGCCTTCCAGTCGCAGAGCGTCGGCACCGGATTCAATGTCGCCTCGATGCTGCTCGGCTGCGCCGTCGGCGCCTTCTTCGCCGGTCGCCTGGCGGACAAGTTCGGCCGCCGCACGCTGCTGCTGGTGGCCGCCGTCTTCTTCATCATCAGTGCCTGGGGTTCCGGTATCGCCGGCGGATCGCTCGAGTTCGTGATCTATCGTGTCCTGGGCGGCCTGGCGGTTGGCGCGGCCAGCGTCATGTCGCCGGCCTACATCAGCGAGATCGCCCCATCCCACCTGCGCGGCCGGCTGGCGACGATCCAGCAGGTGGCGATCATCGGGGGCCTGTTCTTCTCCTTTCTCAACAACTACATCCTGGCCAATGTCGCCGGCAGCTCCACCGCAACGCTGTGGTTCGGGTTCGAGGCCTGGCGCTGCATGTTCTGGATGGAACTGATCCCGGCGGTCATCTTCCTGATCGCGCTGATGTTCATCCCGGAAAGCCCGCGCTTCCTGGTCAGCGCCGGACACGACGACAAGGCCGAGCGGGTCCTTCGCCTGGTCTATGACGAAGCCGGTACCCACAAGCGTCTGGCCGATATCCGTGCCTCCCTCTCCAGTCGTCACCAGCCGCGCCTGCGGGACCTGATCAATCCGCAGACCGGCAAGGTGCTGAAGCTGGTCTGGATCGGCATCGGTCTGGCCGTGTTCCAGCAGCTGGTGGGTATCAACGTGGTGTTCTACTACGGCGCGGTACTGTGGCAGGCGGTCGGCTTCTCCGAAAGCGATGCGTTGATGATCAACGTCATCAGTGGCGCCGTCAGCATCGCCGCCTGCCTGGTCACCATCGGCCTGATCGACCGGATCGGGCGCAAGCCGCTGCTGTGGGGCGGCTCCGTGGGCATGACCGTCACCCTGGCGATGCTGGTCTACGCCTTCTCCACCGCCGACATCGTCAACGGTTCGCTGGCGCTCTCCACGGGCAATGGCGTGCTCGCGCTGATCGCTGCCAACGTCTACGTCTTCTTCTTCAACGTCTCCTGGGGCCCGGTGATGTGGGTCATGCTCGGCGAGATGTTCCCCAACCAGGTACGCGGCTCGGGCCTGGCCATCGCCGGCCTGTTCCAGTGGGTCGCCAACTTCGCCATCACCATGACCTTCCCGATCATGCTGGCGTCGATCGGCCTGACCGGCGCCTACGGCTTCTATGCCCTCTGCGCGCTGATCTCGGCCGTCTTCGTCGCCCGCTTCGTGCGTGAAACCAACGGCAAGGAACTCGAGGAGATGGCCTACGAGTAAGGCGACAATCCACGGATAGGTTCACGGATAGGAATGGTCGTCGCGGCCCCGCCGAGAGCAGCGGCCGCGGCGGCCATCACCGGTAGCGAGGTAACAATGACGAGCGACACAGGCGCGATAGAGACAAGCACCAGGACAAGCACCAGAGAGATGGACCCAGGGTCAGCGCACGATCCCGCGGCCGCCGTCCCGCTGATGGAGCGGATCGGCTACGGCTGCGGGGATCTGGCCAGCAATTTCATCTGGCAGGCGATGAGCATCTTCATCGTCTACTACTACACCGACGTGATCGGCGTCGCCGCCGGGATCATCGGCTCGATCATGCTGTTTTCGCGGGTGTTCGACGGTGTCTCGGACATCGCCATGGGCTACGTGATCGACAAGACCACCTCGCGACACGGCAAGGCCAGGCCCTGGCTGCTGTGGCTGGCGGTGCCGTTCGCGATCTCGGCGGTGCTGCTGTTCGCGGTGCCCGATGTCTCGCCGTTCTGGCAGACGGTCTACATCGCGGTGACCTACAACCTGGTATGCCTGGTCTATACCGGCCTCAACGTGCCCTACGGCACGCTCAACTCGCTGATCACCCAGGACCAGTATCAGCGCTCGCTGCTCAACGTCTTTCGCATGAGCCTGGCGCTGGTGGGGGTGCTTCTCGTCAGCAACCTGACGCTGCCGGTGGCCACGCTGTTCGGCGGCGGCCAGGGAGGATGGATCGTCACCTTCGCGATCTTCGGCGCCATCGGCACGGGGCTGTTCCTGTTCACCTTCAAGAGCACCCGCGAACGCGTTCAGCCGGCCGACGAGAAACGGCGCCAGGCGCCGGTCCCCCTGAAGCAGAGCCTGCGTACCCTTGGCAAGAATCGCTACTGGGCGCTGGCCACGCTGTTCATCCTGATCACCTATATCTTCAACGCGCTCAACTCCGGGGCCGTCGTCTACTACGCCCAGTACCTGCTCGACGATACCTGGCTGGTGGGCGTCATCACCACCGCCTACATCGTCTTCATCCTGGCAGGCATGGCGTTCGTGGCGCCGATCACCAAGCGCTACGGCAAGCGCAACGCGATCATCGTCGGCGAGCTGATCACCCTGGTCGGCTACGGCGTCATGCTGATCGACCTCGGCAACGTCTACCTGATCGTCGCCGGCACCATCATCCGTGGGCTCGGCAAGGCACCAATCAACGGCAGCATGTTCGCGCTGCTCGGCGACACCATCGAGTACGGGGAGTGGAAGACCGGGATTCGCAACGAAGGCATGGTCTACAGCGGTGGCAGCATGGGTATCAAGATCGGCAGCGGCCTGGGCACGGCACTGCTGGGATGGATACTGGCCTTCGGCGGCTATGTCGGCGGTGGCGGCGAGCAGAGCGACACAGCGCTGTTCGCGATCCAGGCGCTGTTCGTCTATCTGCCGATGGGCCTTTGCGCGCTGATGATCGTGCTGATGCTGTTCTACGACCTCGACAAGCGCTATCCGGCCATCGTCGCCGACCTCGCCGCCAAACGCTGAAACCCGTCGCGACAGGAGATCGAATGTCCCTCATTGCCAACCCCATCCTGCCCGGCTTTCATCCGGACCCGTCGATACTCCGGGTCGGCGACGACTACTACATCGCCACCTCGACCTTCGAATGGTTTCCCGGGGTCGCGCTCCATCACTCCCGGGACCTGGTCCAGTGGCGCCAGTTGCCGTCGCCCCTCGACCGGCGCTCGCAGCTGGACATGATCGGCGACATCGATTCCGGCGGCGTGTGGGCACCGTGCCTGAGCTACACACATGGCCGATTCCATCTGATCTATACTGACGTCAAGAGTCGCCGTGGCGCGTTCAAGGACACCCACAACTATCTGGTCAGCGCCGAACGGATCGAAGGGCCCTGGTCGGAACCGGTTCCTCTCAACAGCAGCGGCTTCGACCCCTCGCTGTTCCACGACGATGACGGCAGCAGCTGGCTGCTCAACATGATCTGGGATTTCCGCAAGGGCCGTAACGCCTTCGCCGGTATCGCCCTGCAGCGCTACGACATCGAACGCCAGCAGCTCACCGGGCCCGTGCACAATATCTTTCGGGGTACGTCTCTGGGCGTCACCGAAGCCCCGCATCTCTATCGAAGAAACGGCTACTACTATCTGGTCACCGCCGAGGGCGGTACCGGTTACGGCCATGCCATGACGGTGGCCCGCTCGCGTGAGTTGACGGGGCCCTACGAGGTCGACCCGACCAACCCGGTGCTCACCTCGAACCCGGATGCCGCCGACCAACTGCAGAAGGCCGGCCACGGCAGCCTGGTGGAGACCTCCGGGGGCGAGTGGTACTGCGCCCATCTCTGTGCCCGCCCGGTCGTCGCCGGGCGCTGCATGCTGGGGCGCGAGACCGCCCTGCAGCGCTGCGTCTGGACCGAGGACGACTGGCTCCGCATCGAGGGCGGCCCCTACCCCAGCCATCGGGTGGCCGGCCCGGATCTTCACTGGCAGGCTCCCCTCGCCGAGCCGGATCGCGATACCTTCGAGAGTCCCGGCCTCCACCGCTACTGGCAGAGTCTGCGCAGGCCGTTCGACGACACCAGGCTGTCGCTGACCGAGCGCCCGGGCTGCCTGCGGCGCAAGGGTGGCGAGTCGATGCAGTCGACCCACCGACAGAGCCTGCTGGCCAGGCGCCTGACCCATCTCGAGGTGAAGGTGGAGACGCGGCTGTCCTTCCACCCCGACCATTTCCAGCAGATGGCGGGGCTGATCCTCTACTACGACACCCAGGATTACGTCTACCTGAGGGTGACCCGGGACGAGACGCTGGGCCGTTGCCTCGGCATCATCGTCTCGCGCCTTGGCGTCTATGACGAGCCGCTGACCAGCGATTTCCCCCTGGTCGATGGCGACGTGCGGCTGATGGCGCGTCTGGAGCGCGAATGGCTGCGTTTCTTCCATGCGCCGGGCGATGCGCAGGGCGATCCGGATCGAGATGGCGACGGTATCGAGTGGCAGCCGATCGGCGATCCGCTCGACATCTCCCATCTCTGCGACGACGATCCGGACTACATCCGCTTCACCGGTACCTTCGTCGGCCTCTGCGCCCAGGATCTCTCCGGGGCCGGGCTCGCGGCGGACTTTCACGAGTTCGACTACCGCCCAGCAAAAAGCCGCTGATCTCCATGAGATCAGCGGCTCTCGTTGGCCGGTCCGGCCGCGAAGGGCCTTAGAGGGTGTTTACAAAATGCCTGCGCTCGGCAATACGGCGTTGAAACCGACCTCAAAATGCTCATTTACCCCGTGTAAACTCCGCTTTTTCGGCCGATTTCGCCTTGTCTCGCCTTCGCTCGTCGAATTTGTAAACACCCTCT
>NZ_CEXLVS010000023.1:0-9342 GCF_982684285.1 Salinicola sp.
TTGCCGCCGCCGCCACCGCCGCCGCCCGTGCAGCTCTTGGGCTCGCGCATGGGCGCGAACACCCAGCGGCCGCTGAACTCCTGCGTAACCTTCTCGCAACAGGTGCTGAAGCGCTCGGCGACGGCGAGGGGGGCGAATACCGCCTGGGCGCGCGGATGCTGGTCAATGCCGCCGGCCCCTGGGTGGAGTCTTTCGTCAAGGGCAATGCCAAGCGCGACTCGCGCTACGGCATCCGCATGATCCAGGGCAGCCACCTGATCGTGCCGCGCCTCAACGACGACGACCGCGCCTACATCCTCCAGCACCAGGATGGCCGCATCGTCTTCGTGCTGCCCTATCAGCAGCGCTACAGCCTGATCGGCACCACCGATCGCCGTTACCAGGGCGACCCCTCCCGGGTCCGTATCAACGACGAGGAGATCGACTATCTGCTCGAGGTGCTCAACTCGCACTTCGTCAGGCAGCTCGGTCGCGAGGACGTCGTCGCGACCTATGCCGGTGTCCGCCCGCTGTGCGACGACGAGTCGGAGAATCCCTCGGCCATGACCCGGGACTACACCCTCGACCTCGACCGGCACGGTGCACCGATGCTGTCGATCTTCGGCGGCAAGATCACCACCTACCGCAAGCTGGCCGAGGCGGCCATGCGTAAACTCGAGCCATTGCTGCCTGCCATGGGACAACCCTGGACGGCCACCGCCAGGCTGCCCGGCGGCGACATCGAATCGCGCCACGCGTTCGCCGATCGGCTGGTAGGTGAATATCCGTTTCTCGGCCGGGAACGAGCCGAGCGGTTCGCGTCCAGCTACGGCTCGCTCTGCCTCACTTTCCTGGACGGCAAGCAGAGCCAGGACGATCTCGGCCAGCCTTTCGGCGGTGGCCTCACCCGTGCCGAAGTCGACTACCTGGTCGAGCACGAGTGGGCACGCACCAGCGAGGACATCCTGTGGCGACGCAGCAAGCTGGGACTGCGCCTGACCAGCGATGAGCGAGAAACCTTGTCGCGCTACCTCGATCAGCATCCCGCCATCGACATGTCGGGCCCTTTAGCCAAAGTATCATGAGGGATTAGCTGCCACGAGGTTTCCGGGAAGTCATACTGTCGAGGGTACGAATGGCGTTTCTGCTACGCTTGGCCCTGCACGGCGCCCTACCCCGATACAAGGAACCCTCCCTTGCTGCAACTTCTGTTTAGCTGTCTCGGCTGTCTAGCGCTGTTGATCACCCTGGCGCCTTACACGCGATTTCGCCACTGGAGCGTTCGCAGTTTCGATTTCCCGCTGCTTCAGATCGCCATCGTCGCCACCGCTCTGGCGCTGCTCCAGCTAGCGTTCGAACCCGTCGAGAGGTGGCATTGGGCCGGCGTCGCCGCCAGCGTGATCGCGGCACTCATCCAGTGGGCACGCATCTACCCGTGGACCCCCCTGGCCAGATGTACGGTGGTCAAATCCAATTCCTACGCGCCGGAACAAGAACTCAAGCTGCTCGTCTCCAATGTATTGACCCCCAATCGCCAGGCATCGAAGTTGATCGACCTGGTCCACGAGCACGAGCCCGATATCCTGCTGACCCTGGAGTCCGATCAGTGGTGGGGAGATCAACTGGACGCCGCCATCGGCAAGTCGATGCCGGAAGCGGTGCGCATCCCTCTCGACAATCTCTACGGGATGCACCTCTACTCCCGGCTGCCGCTGGAAGATGTCGAGGTCAAATGGCTGATCCAGGACGACATCCCCTCGATTCACGCCTGGGTGAAGCTGAGGGACGGCAGCCGTATCCGCCTCCACGCGCTGCATCCGCGGCCGCCCGCGCCATCGGAGAGCGATGAGTCGCTATGGCGCGACGCGGAACTGCTGCTGGTGGGCCAGACCATCGCCGAAAGCAGCGAACCCACCGTCGTTGCCGGGGATCTCAACGACGTTGCCTGGTCACCGACGACGAAACTGTTCTGCAAAATCAGCGGCATGCTCGACCTGCGTCGCGGACGCGGCCAGTACAGCACCTTCCACGCCAAATATCCGATGCTGCGCTGGCCCCTGGATCACGTCTTCGTCACCGAGCATTTCACCCTCGTCCACATGGAGCGATTGCCGGAGATAGGATCCGATCACTTCCCGATCCTGGTGACGATGCGCTACAACCCGACCCGCGCGGCCGAGAACGAGCCCGAAAAGGCCGATAGCGACGAGCAAGAAGACGCGGAGGAGACCATCGAAGAGGCTCAGGACCGTCAAGGCGAGGCGCCGGTCTGAACCCTATTCGCTCGACGACAACGCCACCCGACCGGGTGGCGTTGTCATATCGGCTGCAGAGAACGCAACCGCTCACGGGGATCCGTGGCGAGAAACAACGGCCGGAAGTGGGGGCTACTCCGGGATCCCTCCCTGGGTCAGCCTGGCCGGGTCTAGCAGGCGCTCCAGTTCCTGGCGGGAGAGCTCGGTCTCCTCCTCGGCCACATCGATGATCGGCCGCCCTGCCTGATAGGCTTTCTTGGCGACCGCCGCCGCTGCGTCATAACCGATCACGGAGTTGAGGGCAGTCACCAGAATCGGGTTCTTCGACAGCGGGCCCTCGATATTGTCACGACGCACGTTGAACGTGGCGATGGCGCGGTCGGCCAACAGCCGGCTCACATTGGCCAGCAGCTTGATCGATTCCAGCAGGTTGTGCGCGATCAACGGCAGCATCACATTGAGCTGGAAGTTGCCACTCTGCCCGCCGATGGTGATGGCGGCATCATTGCCGATGACCTGAGCGGCGACCTGGGCAGCCGACTCCGGGATCACCGGATTGACCTTGCCCGGCATGATCGAGCTGCCCGGCTGCAGGGCCTCCAGCTCGATCTCCCCCAGGCCGCCCAGCGGACCGGAGTTCATCCAGCGCAGGTCGTTGGCGATCTTCATCACCGCCACGGCATAGGTCTTGAGATGGCCCGAGAGCTCCACCGCCGCATCCTGGGAGGCCAGGCTCGCGAAGAAGCTGTCGTTGGGCCGAAAGTCGAGGTGCGTATCGATGGCCAGGCGCTGCGCCACCTTTTCGGCAAACTCGGGATGAGCATTGACGCCGGTCCCGACGGCCGTGCCTCCCAGCGCCAGACGGGTCACCCGCTTGAGGCCGTCTCCCAGCCGCTCGATCGATTGGCCGACCTGGCTGGACCAGCCGCCGAGCTCCTGGCTCAGGCGAACCGGCATCGCATCCATCAGGTGCGTACGCCCGGTCTTGACCACGTCATCGACCTCTTTCGCCTTGTCGTCGATGGTGGATCTCAGGTAATTGAGCGCCGGCAACAGGCGCTCCCGAACCTGTGTCGCCGCGGCGAGGTGAATGGCCGTGGGGATCACATCGTTGCTCGACTGGCCCATGTTGACGTGATCGTTGGGGCCGACCTCGAGCCCGTCCCGGCTGGCGAGATGGGAGATCACCTCGTTGACGTTCATATTGGTCGAGGTCCCCGACCCCGTCTGGAACACATCGATCGGGAACTGATCGGCGTGCTTGCCGTCGATGATCTCGTCGGCCGCGGCCATGATGGCCCTCGCCCTCTCCTCGTCCAGCAACCCAAGCTCCCGGTTGACCTCCGCAGCGGCACGCTTGATGTGCGCGACTGCGGTGATGAATGCCGGTGGCAGCGGTTGGCCGCTGATCGGAAAATTGTTGACGGCACGCTGGGTCTGCGCGCCATAGAGTGCGCTCTCGGGAACGTTGAGTTCGCCCATGCTGTCGCGCTCGACTCGTGTCTGAGCCATGACCTTCTCCTATCGATGACGGATGAAATGCGAAAGGGGTAGCCATCACGTTGGCTACCCCTTCGGGACTCCTTCAAGCCTAGCAGTCGGTCCCCACACTGCATCCACTTCGCGCGGCGGATGTCGGGAGGCAGCCATGATACACCAGGCCGCGACTCCACCGGGGGACCGGACGCACTCAGTCGAAATCGATGATCTGGCGAATCGCCTCGCCGTTGGCCAGACGGTCGAAACCGAGATTGATCTCGTCCAGCTTCAGGCGATGGGTCAGCAGCCGATCCACCGGCAGGCGGCCGGACTGATAAAGCGCGATGTATTCCGGCACATCCAGCGACGGCACGTGTCCGCCGAGGTAGGAACCCTTGAGGGTACGCTCCTCGGCCACCATTCGCGTCGGACTGATGGCGAAGCGCACGTCCGGATGCGGCAGCCCGGAGGTCACGGTGGTGCCGCCGCGGCCGGTGGATTCATAGGCGAACTCGAGCGCCTTGGCGACGCCCGCGAACTCGGCGGCGATGTCCACCCCGCCGCCGCTGATCTCGCGCACCTGTTCGACGGCGTCGGGATCGCCGCTGTTGACGATGTGCGTCGCGCCCATCGCCTTGGCGGTCTCCAGCTTGTCCGGTGCGATATCCGCCGCGATCACCTGACGCGCGCCACCGCCGACGGCCCCCATCACCGCCGCCAGGCCGACACCGCCGAGGCCCACCACCAGCACCGACTGGCCCAGCCGCAGCCCGGCGGTGTGGACCAGCGCGCCGACGCCGGTGAGTACCGCACAGCCGAACAGTGCCGCGATATGGAACGGCAGCTCGGGATCGATTCGGGTCAGCGAGCGCCGCGACGCCACGGCGTATTCCGCAAACCCGGAGACGCCGATATGGTGATAGATCTTCTCGCCGCCCTTGTGCAGCCGCATCCCGCCACCCAGCAGGTGACCCGCCAGGTTCGCGGCCGCGCCGGGGCGGCACAGCGCCGCCCGTCCCGACAGGCAGGAGGCGCAGCCACCGCAACTGGGCGCGAACGAGAACACCACGTGGTCGCCGGGGGCGAGATCGGTGACGCCCTCGCCGACTTCGGCGACCTCGCCGGCCGCCTCGTGCCCCAGCACCATCGGCAACGGTCGTGGCCGGTCCCCGTTGATCGTGGACAGATCCGAATGACACAGCCCGGCGGCACGCATCTTGACCAGAACCTCACCCGGTCCCGGCCCCTCCAGCTCGACCTCCTCGACCGACAGCGGCATCGATTCCCGGTAGGGTCGGGGCCTGTGCATTTCATGAATCACGGCGGCATGGATTTTCATATCAGCATCCCATTTCACGGATCGCCCTGGCTCGCTTGAACGAGCCGGGCGTGGTTTACGTTCGTCTGCCTGGCGGCATGATCAGAGAGGAGTCGTGATGAAGAGCCATGATCAGGAGTAGTATTCGGGCGCATGACGGAATGTCGGCCATGCCACCGGGTCATGCCCGGTCACCACGAGTGCGCCGGTCTTCTCGACCAGGGCATGCAATTTGCGCACGGATCGCACCGTGTCCACGGTCGAGGCCAGAAAGCCCGGCAAGGCCTTCTCCTCCCAGTGATCGGTGGTGTATGCCGCGTCCACGGCCAACAGCACCGGCCCGGTCTCGGGCAAGCGGAGCAGGAAACTGGCATGCCCAGGCGCATGGCCGGGCGTGAAGATGAAACGAATGGTGCCGTCGCCGAAGACGTCGTAGCCGTCGTCGCCATCCTCGAGCAGATGCCACTTCAATCCGGGGCGGTCGAAGTCCGCGCGAATATAGCCGCCGGCGGAGAACCAGTCCGGGGCCATGGCATACTCGTACTCGCGACGTCTGACAATATGAGTGGCATTCGGGAATCGGCCCGTGGCACCGGTATGGTCCAGGTGCAGATGGCTGTGCAGGACATAGCGGATGTCCTCGGGTTCGAGGCCGAAACTCTTCAGCGCCTGGACACAACCTTCCTCCTCACGCATCACGGGCCAATAGACCGCGGTGATATCGCCCCAGTGCTTCTCGGGATCGCTGGCGCACTCGACGGCACAGCCACCATCGATGACGACATTTCCCTCCGGGTGCGTGATGAGATACCAGGGCACGGGGATCTCGTACTCGTCCAGCCCCGCATTCATCTTGATATTGCACACCCGGCACTTGAGCGTGCCGGTCTGGAACATGTAAAGACGAGGGGTAGTCATGACGCACTCCTGGTTTGTGCCACATGAAGACGACATTGCCGCCGATTGCGGTGCGAGCACGGCGAAAGATGCACCATCCGCCAGCGGCCTCGAGGCTCGCAGCCGGGGGATCGGACATGTCAGAGTAGGACACCGCCAAACGGCGTGACCAGCGGACTTTGGTCCCAGACAGCCCCCGCAGCGCGTCGGCACCTCACCCAGTCCCGACCGGTCATGCCGACTTTCAGAAAACCGATCGAGGAGTCTCGGCCATGTGGCATCGTCAACCCTTCACGCTCACCGCGCGCCCGCGCGGCTTTCATCTGGTCACCGACGAGGTCCTGGCGGCACTGCCGCGGCTGGCCGAGATCCGTACCGGCCTGCTCCATCTGCAGTTGATGCACACCTCGGCCTCGCTGACCCTGAACGAGAACGCCGACCCGGACGTGCGCCACGACATGGCGCTGTTCGCCAGCCAGCTGGCTCCCGAGAACCTCCCCGGGATGCGGCATACGCTGGAGGGCCCGGACGACATGCCCGCTCACGTGCTGGCGAGCCTGTTCGGCACCCAACTGACCCTGGCGGTGGAAAACGGCCGCCTGCTCACCGGCACCTGGCAGGGCATCTGGCTGGGCGAACATCGCCAGCAAGGCGGTGCCCGAAGGATCACCGCCACGCTGATGGGCGAATGACGCAAGTGGCGTTCTGAATCCGCCCTGCCGCCACCTCAGTGCGAGTGCCGCGGCACCTCCGCGCCCCGGCAGCCGCGCAGGAAGTCGAAGTCGCACCCCTCGTCGGCCTGCAGCACCCGTTCGATGTAGAGCTGGCGATAGCCGCCGCTGCTGGCGATCCGGTTCGACGCCGCGGTCGGGTCGACCTCGGCCAGACGACGCGCGATCTCGGCGTCGTCGACCTCGAGCTCCAGCTTGCCGCTGTCACAGTCCAGGCTGATCCAGTCGCCGTTGTGGACGGCCGCCAGCGGTCCGCCGGCGGCCGCCTCCGGGGCCACGTGCAGCACCACCGTGCCGTAGGCGGTACCACTCATGCGGGCATCGGAGATACGCACCATGTCGGTGATGCCCTGCTCGAGGATCTTGGGCGGCAGGCCCATGTTGCCGACTTCCGCCATGCCGTGATAACCCCGCGGCCCGCAGTGCTTCAGCACCAGGATGTCGTCGGCCTCGACCTCAAGCTCGGGATCGTTGATGCGCGCCTTGTAGTCGTCGAAGTTCTCGAATACCACCGCGCGACCGCGATGCTTCATCAGCTCGGGGCTGGCCGCCGAGGGCTTGAGCACCGCACCGTTGGGCGCCAGGTTGCCGCGCAGAATACAGATGCCACCATCTTCGCGCAGCGGGTTGTCCAGCGGGCGAATCACCTCGTCGTTGTAGTGCGGCGCGTCCTGAACGTTTTCCCAGATCGTCTTGCCGTTGACGGTCAGTGCATCCTTGTGGGGCAGGCGGTCGGCCTCGCCCAGCCGGCGCAGCACGGCCGGCAACCCGCCCGCGTAGTAGAACTCCTCCATCAGGAAGCGCCCGGAGGGCTGCAGATCGACGATGGTCGGCGTGCCGCGGCCGATTCGGGTCCAGTCGTCCAGCGGCAGGTCGACCCCGATGCGCCCGGCGATCGCCTTGAGATGGATCACCGCATTGGTCGAACCGCCGATGGCGGCATTGGTGCGAATCGCGTTCTCGAACGCCTCGCGGGTCAGCACCTTCGACAGCTTGAGATCCTCGTCGACCATCTCGACGATGCGGTTGCCGGAGAGATGAGCGAGCACGTAGCGGCGCGAATCCACCGCCGGGATCGCGGCGTTGTGCGGCAGCGACACCCCCAGCGACTCCGCCATGCACGCCATGGTCGAGGCCGTGCCCATGGTGTTGCAGGTGCCGGCCGAGCGGGACATGCCGGCTTCGGCGGCCATGAATTCATGGATCGATATCTTGCCGGCCTTGACCTCTTCGGAGAGTCTCCAGACCACGGTCCCCGAGCCGATGTCCTTGCCCTCGTGCTTGCCGTTGAGCATCGGCCCACCGGTCACCACGATCGTCGGAATGTCGCAGCTCGCCGCCCCCATCAGCAGCGCCGGCGTGGTCTTGTCGCAGCCCACCAGCAGCACCACGGCATCCATGGGATTGCCGCGAATCGCCTCCTCGACATCCATGCTGGCGAGGTTGCGGGTGAACATCGCCGTCGGCCTCAGGTTGGACTCGCCGTTGGAGCACACCGGGAACTCCACCGGATAGCCGCCAGCCTCGAGCACGCCCTTCTTGACGTGCTCGGCGAGCTTGCGGAAGTGCGCGTTGCAGGGTGTCAGTTCCGACCAGGTGTTGCAGATGCCGATGATCGGCTTGCCCTGGAACTCGTGGTCCGGAATGCCCTGGTTCTTCATCCAGCTGCGGTACATGAAGCCGTTCTTGTCGGCGGTACCGAACCACTGGGCCGAGCGCAGTCGGCGCTTGTTGTGGGGTCTATCCGATGAATCGCTCATCTTTCTCTCCTCGAACCATCGTCAGTGGATGACGGTCACGGCAGTCGTCCAGGTGTTGTCAGGAATCGCGGGCAGCGTCACAGCAGGGAAAATGCCAGCCATGCCAGCCCGAACGACATCAGCGAAATACCGGTGGAGATCACCGTCCAGGTCTTGAGCATGGTCTTGGTGTCGACACCGAGGAACCGACCGACCAGCCAGAAGCCGGAGTCGTTGACATGGGAATAACCGATGGCGCCCGCGACGATCGCCACGGTGATGCAGGCGGCGGGCAGCCCGGCCAGTGCCGGATCTCCCAGTACCACCGGGGCCATGATGCCGGCCGCCGTGGTCCCCGCCACCGTTGCCGAGCCCTGGGCGATCCGAATCACCGATGCGATCACGTAGCCGGCGAGAATCACCGGCAGCCCGAACGCCTGCAGGCTGTCCGCCAGCGCATCGCCGATACCGCTGGCCGTCAGCACCCCGCCGAACATGCCGCCGGCGCCAGTGATCAGGATGATGCTGCAGACCGGCGACAACGCCTGCTCGACGATCTCGTTGATCGAATCCATCGCCCCGCGCTCGCTGGAGCGAATGACCAGCAGCCACATCGCGATACAGGTGCTGATCAGCAGCGCGATCGGCGTCTCGCCGATCACCATCAGCGCGGAGACCAATGGGTTGTCGCCATCGATGACGCCACCCTGTCCCAGCGTCGATAGACCGGTGTTGAGAAAGATCAGCGCCAGCGGCAGCAGCAGTACCAGCAGCACGATGCCGAAGGCCGGACGCTTCTCGGGCGGAACCTCGTCGCTCTCCCCGCCCATCAGGTTGGGCACCGCCTGGAACGGCGAGCGATTGGCCAGCATCAGCGACAGCCGATAGCCCATCACGTACCAGGTCGGCAGCCCCACCAGCAGGGCGACAAACAGCCCCTGGCC
>NZ_CEXLVS010000023.1:9352-18849 GCF_982684285.1 Salinicola sp.
GTCGGCGTGCAGGAACACGGCAGCCGCGACGGGGCCGGGATGGGGCGGCATCAACGCGTGCATGACCAGAAACGCCCCCGCGGCCGGCAGGCCATAGAGCAGCAGCGACGCCTTGAGCTCGCGGGCGACCGAATAGATCACCGGCAGCATCACCACGAAGGCCGCGTCGAGAAAGATCGGAAAACCGAACAGCAGGCAGGCGATCGACAGCCCGAGGGGCGCCCGCTTGCTGCCGAAGAAGCGAATCAGCGTATCGGCCAGTACGCGTGCGCCGCCCGATACCGCGACGAGACGGCCCAGCACGGCACCGAACCCGATCAGCAACGCCACGTTGCCGAGTGTCTTGCCGAAACCTCCCAACAGCGTCGGCAGCAGATCGCCGACCGAGATCCCGGTCGCCAGCGCGGTACCGATACTGACGATGACCAGCGCGAAGAACGGATGCAGGCGCACCCGAATGATCAAGATCAGCAGAATCGTGATGGCAGCAGCGGCGATCCCCATCAAACCCAAGGTGGGGAGACCGGCCGCCGCCTGTGTCGTGTCTTGCATGGCGGCCTCCTGACTCCTGCCACGGCTCCAGCCTGAAATGCTCGCCGTGGGGTGCCGCTACGTTAGCGCCAATTTCCGATAACCAAGAAATGTCAATTTACCGCACTAGCAATATGTCTTTGGTTATCGATAGACACGCCTGGAGCACGGCGCCCCGGCTTCGTCATACAAGGCGGCTCAGGCGACCCGACCAAAGTTGCAGTTTTCGTTCGACGCCCGTCAGCCACCGGCGCGCCGGGTCTGCTTCCAGCGGTCGAACATGACCGCCAACAGCAGGATCGCCCCGCGTACCAGGTACTGGTAGAACGTGGGCACGTTGAGCAGCCCCATCGCGTTCTGTACACAGCCCATGATCAGGACACCGACCAGCACGCCGGTGATCGAGGCGACGCCACCGGAGAGAGAGACGCCGCCCAGCACGCAGGCCGAGATGACGGCCAGTTCCAGCCCCTGCGACGTATTGGGGTCGCCCAGACCCATCCGCGAGGTGAGCAGGACCCCGGCGATACCCGCCACCAGGCCCTGGAGTGCGAATACCATGATCTTCAGGCGGCGCACGTTGACCCCGGCGAGGCTGGCCGCTTCCGAATTGCCCCCGGTTGCCAGCGTGTTGCGGCCGAACGCCGTCATGTTCAGAACGACACCGAAAACCAGGAAGCAGCCGATCATGGTCCACACCGGTAGCGTCAGCCCCAGGAACGACGCACTGCCGAGATCGAAGAATCCCGGCACGGTGATCATCACCGCGTCGCCCCCGGAGGTGATGTAGGCCAGACCCCGCACGAATTCCATCGCGGCCAGCGTGGCGATCAGCGAGTTGATGCCGAAGCGGGCGACCACGAAGCCGTTGAACGCCCCGACGGCGGCGCCCGCCGCGATCCCCACCAGCACGCCGATCGCCACGCTGCCGCTGGTGGATGTCACCATCGCCGCCACCACGCCGGAAAAGGCGACGATGGAGGCGACGGAGAGGTCCACCTCTCCCAACGCCAGCACCATCATCATGGTGGTGGCAATGGTGCCGATCAGCGTCACCGACAGCAGCAGGCCGACGATGTTGCGTCCGGTCAGGAAGTCCGGCACCAGCACCGAGAGGCCGATGAACAGCAGGATGAAAACGGCGATCAGTCCCGAAGTGTCCAGCAGCGTGCGTAGCGGTTTGGGAAGTCCCCTGCGCCCCTCGACGGGCACCGTCGACTGGATGGCAGCTTTGTCGTTCATGTTGTCGAATCCTCTTGCGATTCAGGGCTCTCGTGGAAATCCGTGGCCAGTCTCAGGCCGGCAGCGCCAGGCCCAGCAGCCTCTCGGGCGTCGCATCTTCACGCGGGACGATGTCGATGAGTTCACCGTCGCGCATCACCCCGATGCGATCGCAGATGGAGCTGACCTCCGCCAGGTCGCTGGAGATGACCAGTACGCCCTTGCCCCGCTCGGCAAGGTCGTAGAGCAGCGAGTAGATATCCCGGCGCGCGCCGACATCGATCCCGCGGGTCGGCTCGTCCATCACGAACAGGTCGATCTCCTCCGCCAGCCAGCGCGCCAGAATCACCTTCTGCTGGTTGCCGCCGGAGAGGTTGGCGATGGGGGTCTTGGGCCCCGGCGTCTTGATACGCAGCTGCCGGATATAGTCCTGGGTGTTGCGGGTCTCGCGCGCCGGGTCGCGAAAGCCTCCCCAGCGCTTGAAGAAGCGACGGCAACTGATATTGAGATTGTCGGACACGCTGGCCACGGGAAAGATACCCTGGGACTTGCGGTCCTCCGGACACATCGCGATACCGGCGCGGATCGCCTGCTGGGCCGAGCCGAACCGGCGGCTGGTGCCATCGAACGAAACCTGGCCGGCCGAGGCGCGCTCGACCCCGCAGACCAGCCGCATCAACTCGCTGCGACCGGCGCCGACCAGCCCGAACAGTCCCAGCACCTCGCCGCGATGCACCTCCAGACTGACCGGGGCCCTGACGCCCCGACCCTCTATTCCCTCGAGGCGCATCAGCACATCGCCGCGCTCCCGCGGCCGGTAGCCGTAGACGTCCTCGATCTCGCGCCCCACCATCTCGCTGACCAAAGTGTCGTGATCGAGCCCTTCGAGGGTGTCGTGGGTGCGGATGTGGCGGCCATCGCGGAACACGGTGACCGCATCGCACATCTCGAACACCTCCTCCATGCGATGGGTCACGTAGAGCACCACGCGCCCCTCGTCGCGGAGCCGCGAGACGATCCGCTTGAGGTGCCGGATCTCCTGGACCGAGAGCGAGCTGGTCGGCTCGTCGAAGGCGATGATGCGGGCGTCGCGCAGCAGCGCCCTGCCGATCTCGATCATCTGCTGCTGGCCGATCGAGAGATCCCGCACCTTGGTCGAGGGGTGGATATCCCCCTCGCCCAGCTCCTCCAGGATCGTCATCGCCCGCTCCCGCAGCCGGCGCCGGTCGAGAAAGCCGTGCTTGACCGGCAGTTGCCCCAGCAGCAGGTTCTCCGCCACCGAAAGATTGGGCGACAGCGTCAGCTCCTGGTAGATGATCGAGACACCATGGCGCAACGCTTCCCGCGCATTGGCGAAAACGATCGGTTCGCCTCCGATCCAAAGCTGTCCGGCGGTGACCCGGTTGACGCCGCTCAACACCTTAAGCAGCGTCGACTTGCCGGCTCCGTTCTCGCCCATCAGGGCATGGACTTCCCCCCCGCGCGCCGTGAAGCTGACACCATCCAGCGCGCGGACCCCGGGAAACTCGACGGTGATGCCATCGATGCGAAGATAAGCTTCCGCCATTCCAGCCTCCTCAGCGGTAGGGAGTGCGGTTTCGCGAGCGGACCTTACAGGCCCAGGTCTTCGCGAACCTGCTGCCAGTTGTCACGCGTCATCAGCGTGCCCGTGGTCTCGGTATTGGCCGGCGGCTCCTTGTCTTCGGTGATCCAGGTATAGAGATTGTCGGCGCTCTGGCGACCGTGCATGGTCGAGCTGACGGCAATCGTGCCGTAGAAGCCGGTCGGCTTCTCGCGGGAGAACTCCGCGAACGCCGCGCCGGAGCCGTTGATGCCGACACCGATCACCTGATCAGGCGACAACCCGTACTGCTCGCTGGCCCTGACGCCACCCAGCACGCTCTCCTCGTTGAGCGCGAAGATCACCCAGTGCTCGAAGCGACCATTCTTGGACAGCACCGGCGACGCCGCCGCGAAGGCGCTGCTGGTGTCGGTGTTCTGCTGCGGCGCGTCGAAGATGTTGCCCTCGACGAAGCCGGCGTCCAGCAGCGCGTCGGTGGCGCCGTCGGTGCGTTCCTTGGCGGTGGGCAACTCGTTGTTGCTGATGCGCAAGGCTGCCACGCTCTGCGGGTCCCAGCCCCGCGCCTTCATCTCCTTGGCGATGGTCTCGCCGACCTGTCGGCCGATCTTGTAGCCAGACATGCCCAGGTGCGGCACGGAGGCCATGGGTTTGCCATCCGCGCCGAGGAACTGGTCGTCGACGGTCACCACCTTCATGCCGTACTGCTTGGCGCGATTGGCGATCGCCGGCCCGAGTCGCACGTCCGGCGGGCAGATCACGAAGCCCTGCGCGCCCTGGGAATTCAGGTTGTCGATGGCACTGAGTACCTGCTGGCCATCTTCACCGGCCAGCCGCACCACCTCGAACCCCTTCTGTTCGCCCAGTGCACTGGCGGCATCCTGTTCATTGATGAACCACGCCTGCTCGGGCTTCTTGACGATGAACCCGATCTTGACGTCGTCCTGGGCATGGAGCGGCGCGGAGGCGACCCCCACGCCGGTCACGCCGAGTACGAATAGTGACGATTTCAGAAAGCGAATCATTGGCGGCCTCCAGCCCTTCAAGGGCCATCGAGTTTGTTATTGGATGACGTTTGCCACGTCACGGCTGTCGTGACATTAAGCGGTTGTTCGATAACCGGCTAATAACGATCCAGCGGCAAAGCGATATATGATTTGCTATCAGCAAACCGGGAGTACAACGCGCAGGCGGGGCGAACGCCAGCGGACTGGCCTGTCGGGCCGACTAAAGTCGTTTTACGACTTTGGTTAAAACAGCTGTTTCAAACCGCCAGAGCCGCCGCGATGGCGACTCTGGCGGAATCCGCAGGCTCTCGCTGCCGGCGTTCGCCGGGCGGGGTTCAGTCGGCGTGGGGCAGGTCTTCCGACGCTGTCGTCGAGAAGCGATAGACGGTCTGCGAGTGATAGGTCTCGTCGGGCTTCAGGATCGTCGAGGGGAAGTTCGGCTGGTTGGGAGAGTCGGGGAAATGCTGCGTCTCCAATGCCAGGCCGGAACGGTGGGTGTAGGGACGTCCGCTCTTGCCGGTGAGGCTTCCATCGAGGAAATTGCCCGAGTAGAACTGGAGTCCGGGCTCGGTGGTGGCCACTTCGAGCACCCTACCGCTGCGGGGTTCGATGACCCTGGCCGCCAGTGTCGGCAGATCGCCCTGGCCGTGGGTCTTGCTCAGCACGAAGTTGTGATCGTAACCCTTGGCGTAGGCCAGTTGGGTATTCTTCTGGCCCATGCGTGCGCCAATTAGGGTCGGCTGGCGAAAATCGAATGGCGTGCCGCTGACGTCGGCGATCTCGCCGGTGGGGATCAGGGTTTCATCGATGGGCGTGTAGGCGCTGGCATTGATCATCAACTCGTGATCCAGCACGCTGGCGCTCCCCTCGCCCTTCAGGTTGAAATAGCTGTGCTGGGTCAGGTTGACCGGCGTGGCACGGGTCGTCCTGGCGCGGTAGTCGATGGCCAGCTCATTGTCATCGGTCAGCGTATAGCTGACCCGCGTCGAGAGCCGGCCGGGAAATCCCTGCTCGCCATCCGGACTGGTGTAGGTCAGCACCAGTCCTCGCCCCTCGGCGGAGGAGAAAGGCTCGACGTGCCACAGCCGTTGGTTGAACCCGACATCGCCGCCATGCAGCGTGTTCGGTCCATCGTTGGTCGGCAGGTGGTAGGTTTCCCCGTCGAGCGTGAAGCGACCGTTGGCGATCCGGTTGCCGTAGCGCCCGATCAAGGCACCAAAGTAGGGGTTGGCCTGACGATAGGTCTCGGAGAGATAATCGCCGATCGAGTCGAAGCCCAGCACGATGTCATCCAGCCGTCCGGTTCGGTCGGGTGTCTTCAGCGACACGATGATGCCGCCGTAGTTGATGACCCGCATCTCGATGCCGTTGTCGTTGGTGATGCGATAGCAGTCGACCTCGCGGCCATCCGCAAGCCGGCCGAACGAGGAGCGCTCGATTCCCGGCGGCATGGCCGATGACGAGGTGGCGGACATCGTCTGTGCCTGAGCTTGAAGACAGGCCGGGCCGATCATCACGCCCAACAGGCCGATGCCGAGACATCGAGGAAGAGAAAAGAGATGGCGAGTCATAGCGAACTCCTGTTTTTCGTTTGAGCTTCACGTTCCGATTGTCGTTCCTGACGTTCCGGCCGACTCCTCTCCGCCGACACGATCGTTTAAACCCTAGACCGGGCGCCCCGATCTGACTATGCGAGAACAGCGCAACATGCCTTATAAAAACGTCGAATCCATGAGCGGGATGGTCGCATGAAGTCTCACTCCACCGAGCTGCTGCCGCCGGACTGGTTCCTGCGCGTCAGGCTCAAGTTTCGTCATCTCCAGCTGTTCGTCGCCCTCGACGACTGCCGCAACCTTCATCGTGCCGCCGAACGGCTGGGCATGAGTCAGCCCGCGGCTTCCAAGCTGCTGGGGGACCTCGAGCACCTGCTCGGCGTCTCGCTTTTCGACCGGCATTCGCGGGGGGTGACGCCCAACTGGTACGGGGAGAGCCTGATTCGCCATGCCCGCGGCATGTTGACTTCGCTGACCCAGGCCAGCGAGGAGATCAACGCGCTCAACGACGGCAACGCCGGGACGGTCTCCATCGGCACGGTCCTCGCGCCGGCCGTGACGCTGCTGGCCAGCGCGGTGGAACGCGTACACCGCGACAGCCCTCACCTGGAGGTCAACATCGATGTCGACGTCAGCCGCAACCTGGTGCCGCGGTTGCGCGATGGCGAATTCGACTTCGCCATCGCCCGGATCCCCAGCGGAATGCCGGCCGGCGATTTCGTGTTCGAGGAGATCGGGGAGGAGGCGCTGTGCTTCGTGTGCCGGGCGGATCATCCGCTCACCGCCCGGGAGAGCTTCGACCTGACGCCGATGCTGGACTACCCGTGGGTGCTCCAGCCCCCGGGGGCGCTGATGCGTCAGCGCGTCGAGCACCTATTCCTGCACCACAAGGTCGCTCCCCCCCAGCGCATCATCAATACGCCGGACATCTACATGGCGCTCGCCATGGTCGACAAGTCGGATTCGGTCACGGTGACGACCCGGGAGGTCGCCGATCTGCTGTGCACGCAGCCCCGCTTTGCGATCCTGCCGTCGACGGATGCCATCAGCGTGCAACCCTTCGGCCTGATCAGTCTGCGCGAACGACGCATGTCACCCGGTGCCGCGAAACTGATGAGCACGCTTCATCAGTTGATCCGCGAGCGCAAGGCAGCCGATGGCGGCGGCCAGGCCAGGGCGCCGGCCCATTACAGGGACGTGACGCTGTGAGCGGCGCTCGAGCCCGCCTCCCCTTCCGCCAGCCGCCGTTGCCAGCGCAGCGCCACGGTTCGGGCCCGCGAAAGATCCCTGCAGTAGGTCAGCGTCCCGTCTCTGCGAATGCCTGCACGTCGGAGCTTGACGATGATGCGCGCCGGCAGGCCGACCAGAATGAGGGCAACCTGCTGGCGCTTCATCGCCTCGATCAAAGCCTGGAATGCCACGATGGCGGTGCCATCCATGCTCGGCACGCCCCCCATGTCGATGATGACGATGCGTACCTTGGGATCGACGCGATGCAACGAGGTCAGCGCCTTCTCGGCAACCCCGAAGAACAGCGGGCCATCGATGTCGTAGACCGCGACCTCTGGCGGCAGGCCAAGGGTCGCGGGATGGCTCTCGACATCGACACGATCGGTGCGCGTCAGCAGCGCCATGCGCCGAATGAACAGCGCCGCCGACAGCCCGATGCCGACAGCCACCGCCAGCACCATGTCGAAGAGCACGGTCAGCGCGAAACAGACGACCAGGATGGCGACATCGCCGGGAGGCGATGAGCGCAGCACCCGCAGGACGTGCCGGGCCTCGCTCATGTTCCAGGCGATGACGAACAGCAGCGCGGCCAGGGATGCCATCGGCACCAGCCCGAGCAGCCCCGCCAGTGCCATGACCGCGAGCAGGACCACGCCGGCGTGCACCAGCGCGGCGATCGGGGAGCGGGCACCGCTACGAATGTTGGTGGCCGTTCTCGCGATGGCGGCCGTGGCCGTGATCCCGCCGAACAGCGGCGCCACGATATTGCCCATCCCCTGCCCGATCAGCTCGGCATTGGGATCGTGCTTGCTGCGGGTCAGCCCGTCCGCCACCACCGCGCAGAGCAGCGACTCGATCGCACCGAGCATGGCGATCGCGAGCGCCGGCCCGAGCAGTGCGCGGATCAGGTCGAAGCTCATGTCGAGGGGTTCGCCGCCGGGCCCCGACAGCAGCCAGGGAAGCGCGAACGAAGGCGCGATGGGCGGGATCCCGGTTCCGCTCGTCCCGTTCGCTTCCCAGCTGAAACGCGATGCTATCGTCTCGACGTGGGCGCCCGCCCAGTGATTGGCGCAATAGGCCGCCAGCGCGCCGACGACGAGACCGATCAACGGCGCAGGAACGGGAATCCCGGCGCGTGGCCACAGCAGCATGACCGCCAGGGTAAAGATGCCGATGCCTGTCTCCAGCGGGTCGAGACTCGGTAGCGAGAGGGCGATTCGGCTCACGTTGTCGAGGAAATGTTCGCCCAGCCCGGCGACGGAGAGTCCCAGAAAGTCCGGAATCTGCAACGCCGCGATCACCACCGCGATGCCCGCCGTGAAGCCCAGTACCACGGGATAGGGGACGAATTCGATCAGCCGCCCCAGGCGGAATATGCCCAAGATCACCAGCATGACGCCCGCCATCATCGAGGCGATCAGCAAGCCGCCCAGGCCATGCTGCTGAACGATGGGAAACAGAATGGCCACGAAGGCGGCGGTGGGTCCGGAGACGCTGAAACGGGCGCCCCCGGTCAGTGCAATGACGGCACCGGCGACGATTGCCGTGTAGAGCCCGTGCTGAGGAGGCACGCCGGTGGCGATCGCCAGCGCCATGGACAGCGGCACGGCCACCGTGCCGACGGTGAGCCCCGCCATCACGTCCTTGCGAAGGTCGGCGATGCCGTAGCCTTCACGCCAGACCGCACGCATGGCGGTGGCGATTCCGGGCGGGTCCAGCGCAAAACGACGACGAGCCATAAGGGATCCTTGAGTCGAATTCCCGCTACCGGGGCCCGATATCGGTGTCAACAGCGTGCGTTACAGGACGACGACCGACCGGCTCGGCTCACCACTCCAGCGCCTGTTTGACGAAGGGAATGGTCAGCTTGCGCTTGGCGGACAGCGAAGCGCGATCGAGCCTCGAAAGGATCTCGAACAGCGGATCCAGCTGGCGCGGCCCGCGATGGAGGATATACCGTCCCACTTCCGCCGGCAGTTCCATCCCGCGAACCCGGGCCCGGAGCTGGAGAGCGGCCAGCCGCTGAGCGTCGTCCAGCGGCTGGACATGGAATACCATCCCCCAGCTCAGGCGGGAGGCCAGGTCCGGCAGCTTGACCTCGAGTTGACGCGGCGACCGGTCGGCAGCGATCACCAGCCGTTTGCCGGCATCGCGCAAGCGGTTGAAGCCGTGGAACAGCGCCTCCTCCCAGCGCTTGCGCCCCACCACCAGTTGCAGGTCATCGATGGCCAGCAGGTCGAGACGCTCCGTCTCTTCGAGAATGTCGGGCGGGAAGTGCCCCAATGTATCCAGCGGGAGATAGAGCGCGCGCTTGCCCTGGGCATCCGCCTGGTGGCAAGCCGCCTGCAGCAGGTGGCTGCAACCCACGCCCTCGCC
>NZ_CEXLVS010000023.1:18859-21823 GCF_982684285.1 Salinicola sp.
TGCTGATACGCTCCCCCCGCGAGGGTCCCGGACGACGTAGACGCTTTTCGGCCGGCCACGAAACGGCAAGCAACCCCCCATGGCGGCCGCGACGACCCCTCCGATCGCGCCGACGGGGAACGGCGTCGCCACCGGCGCCGGCGGGGCAGACAGCCAGATCGCCGGTGCAACCCCGATCACGCTCCAGATTTGCTGTGTTGTCATCGCGCTCTCGTCGCCCTTCGGCTGTTCCCTCAATGAAGCAATGCTACAATGCGCCCCGCCGAACATCATCCCCATTCAGAAAGGTCCTCCCATGACGCGCTCCTCTTCCGACACACCGAACGCGCCCGGTTCGTCTGGCCGGCACTCCCTGACCTATCGTGACGCCGGCGTCGACATCGATGCCGGCAATGCGCTGGTCGAGAGAATCAAGGGCGTCGCCAAGCGCACCTCGCGTCCGGAAGTCATGGGTGGGCTCGGCGGCTTCGGTGCGCTGTGTGAAATCCCCAGCGGCTACCGCCAGCCGGTGCTGGTGTCCGGCACCGACGGCGTCGGCACCAAGCTGCGCCTGGCCATGGACCTGGGTCGCCATGACACCATCGGCATCGACCTCGTCGCCAAGTGCGTCAACGACCTGATCGTCGCCGGTGCCGAACCCCTGCAGTTCCTCGACTATTACGCCACCGGCAAGCTGGACGTGGATATCGCCGCCGACGTCGTCACCGGTATCGGCGAGGGCTGCAGCCAGGCGGGTTGCGCGCTGGTGGGGGGCGAGACGGCGGAGATGCCCGGCATGTACGAGGGCAGCGACTACGACCTGGCGGGCTTCTGCGTGGGCGTGGTCGAGAAGTCCGAGATCCTCGACGGCAGCAAGGTCGGCGCAGGCGACGTGCTGCTGGGGCTGGCCTCCTCGGGGCCGCACTCCAACGGCTACTCGCTGATCCGCAAGATCCTCGAAGTCGGTGGCGGCAAGCTCGACGAGACCCTCGACGGCAAACCGCTGGCCGACCTGCTGATGGCACCGACCCGCATCTACGTCAAGCCGCTGCTGTCGCTGATCCGTTCCGGCGCCGTCGACGTGCACGCCCTCTCCCACATCACCGGCGGCGGCCTGCTCGAGAACGTGCCGCGCGTGTTGCCGGACGATCTCGCGGCCCGGATCGATGTCACCCGCTGGCAACGTCCGGCCATCTTCGACTGGCTGCAGCAGCAGGGCAATGTGGAAGAGCGTGAGATGTATCGCGTACTCAACTGCGGCATCGGCATGGTCATCGCGGTCGATCGCGACCAGGCCGACCAGGCCATCGCCCATCTCGAGGCCAGCGGTGAAAAGGTCTATCGGCTGGGCGATATCGTCGCCCGCCGTGATGGCGCCGAGGCCGTGCAGCTGGAGAATCTGCCGGCATGAGCGGTGACTATCCTTCACAGCAGCACGATACGCTGAACGATTTCGAGGCCGCCGCGGCCGAAAAGCCGCGGGTGGTGGTGCTGATCTCCGGCAACGGCAGCAACCTGCAGGCCCTGCTGGACGCCCAGCAGCACGAGGAGCTCGGTGGCGGCGAGATCGTCGCCGTGGTCTCCAACAAGGCCGATGCCTACGGTCTCAAGCGCGCCAGGGATGCCGGCGTCGACGCCGTCGCCCTGCCCCATCGCGAGTATGACTCCCGCGAAGCCTTCGACGCCGCGCTGATCAAGGTCATCGACCGCCACGAACCTCACCTGGTGGTGCTGGCGGGCTTCATGCGCATCCTCACGCCCGCTTTCGTCGATCACTACCGTGGGCGCATGCTCAACATCCACCCCTCGCTGCTCCCCGCCTACCAGGGTCTGGATACGCACCGGCGCGCGCTGGCCGACGGTGTCTCGGAGCATGGCGTCAGCGTGCACTTCGTCACCGAGGAACTCGACGGCGGGCCGGTGGTGATCCAGGCCGTGGTCAACGTCGAACCGGATCAGGACATCGACGCCCTGATCGAAAAGGTCCATGCCCGCGAGCACTTGATCTATCCCATTGCGGTACGCTGGTTCCTGGAAGGCCGGATCAAGCTGTCGCCCGATGGCAAGGTGGCACTGGACAACATGCCGTTGCCGCCGACGGGCCTTCGTATGTCCCACGCCGACGCCGCCGAAGAGCTGGACGAGGATCTCGACGACTGACCCCTCGCGCGCCGGTTCCGGCGTACCGCGGTCGCGCCGTTGCCATTGGCCTCTCCCCTGGCTTGCCCTGACGCCAATCTTTGCCAGACTGACATGACGCAATCGCCCGGCGCCTCGCCGGGCGAATCGTTTCAGTCGGCCACTGTTTCGGCAAGCAAGGAGGAGAAGCGATATGGATTATCGTCCGCTGGGCAATTCAGGACTGATGGTGTCGACGTTGACGCTGGGTACGGGGCCCTTCGGGGGCGCCAACGGTTTCGAGAAGGCCGCGAGCGTCGACGTCAAGGGCGCCAGGAAGCTGCTCGACATCGCCTTCGACGCCGGCGTCAACCTGATCGATACCGCCGATCTCTACTCGATGGGCCTGGCCGAGGAGATCACCGGCAAGGCGCTGGGCGGCAAGCGCAACGACATCATCCTTGCCACCAAGGGAAGAAGCCCGCTCGGCGACGACCCCAACGCCAGCGGCGCTTCGCGATACCACCTGATCCGCGCCGTCGAGGCCAGCCTGGAGCGGCTCGGCACCGACCATATCGACCTCTATCAGCTGCACAACTGGGATGGCGTCCCCCCCATCGAGGAGACGCTGGAGGCGATGCACCATCTGGTCTCCAGCGGCAAGGTACGCTACTGGGGCACGTCCAACTATACCGGCTGGCAGATGATGAAGACCCTCGGCAAGGCCGAACTCCACGGTTTCAACAAGCCGATCAGCCAGCAGATCTACTACACGCCGGAGTCCCGCGAGGCGGAGTACGAGCTGATGCCGCTGGCGCTGGCCCAGAACCTCGGCTCGCTGATCTGGGGACCGCTGGGCGAAGGCTT
>NZ_CEXLVS010000023.1:21833-25600 GCF_982684285.1 Salinicola sp.
GCCAGAAGACGCCGCCGGACACCCGTCAGGGCAACGGCTGGCCGGAGCCCTATGTCCACGACATGGAGCGCGCCTACGACATCATCGAGGCGCTGGCCGCCATCGGCGAGGCCCATGACTGCTCGATCCCGCGGGCCTGCCTCGCGTGGCTGAAGGCCCGCCCCGGTGTCCCCTCCCTGATCGTGGGAGCCCGCAGCGAAGCGCATCTTCGCGACAACCTCGCCGCCGCCGACCTCGAGCTGAGCCAGGAAGAGCATCAACGTCTGGAGAAACTGACCCGCCCGGCCCCGCTCTATCCCTACTGGCATCGCGTGGTTTCCGGCATGGATCGACTCGATCCGGCAGAAAAGCCGTTTCTGGACGGCTTCGGCGAGACCATCAGGAATCGCACCGACGACCGCTCGGCCTCATGATAATCAACTAACTACCGAAGAACGTAAGCGAGGCAGGCAAGACAAGGAAAAAACGGCCGAAAAAGCGCAGTTTACGAGTTTGTAAATGAGCATTTTAAGGCCGTTTTTGACGCAGTATTGTCAACGCAGGTAGTTCTTTCAGGTGCGCGGTAGCGTTACACCGCGCTGCCCCATGTACTTGCCGCCGCGATCCTTGTAGGAGACGTCGCAGACCTCGTCGGATTCCAGAAACAGCATCTGCGCCACGCCTTCGTTGGCGTAGATCCGAGCCGGCAGATTGGTGGTATTGGAGAACTCCAGGGTGACATGCCCTTCCCACTCCGGCTCCAGCGGCGTCACGTTGACGATGATGCCGCAGCGCGCGTAGGTCGACTTGCCCAGACAGATCGTCAGCACGCTGCGCGGAATACGGAAATACTCCACCGTGCGCGCCAGGGCGAACGAGTTGGGAGGGATCACGCAGGCGTCGCCCTTGATGTCGACGAAACTCTTCTCGTCGAACGCCTTGGGATCGACAATCGCCGAGTGGATATTGGTGAACACCTTGAACTCGTCGGCGCAGCGCACATCGTAACCGTAGCTGGACGTACCGTAGGAAATCACGCGCTGGTTGTTCACGTGGCGGACCTGATCGGCTTCGAACGGCTCGATCATGCCCTCCTGCTCCGCCATACGGCGAATCCACTTGTCGGATTTAATGCTCATGCAGGCGTCCTTGAGACAGGGGCAGACGTCGTCACGACGTCGTGAAATCATCGGGGAAACTTATCGGTGGGCGACATGATAGCGGCCCGCTTCCGTGAAGGAAACGACGCGCCCGAAAACGCCCCCGGGGGGAATGTTCACGGAAAATGGCGGGAAGGCGCGTCTGCCCGAAGCCGCCAGCCCCGACAGGACGAGGCAGGCGGCGGCTCGGGCGCCGAACGGGATCAGTCGCTGAATGAAATCGAGGGGCCAGCGGTGTCCTGTCCGGCGACACCGCTGGCGACCGTGCGGGCCATGGCACGAAACGTGGCGGCGACCTCGCCATCCGGCTCGGCCACCACGCTGGGCTTGCCACCATCGGCCTGCTCGCGGATCGACAGCCGCAGCGGAAGCTGGCCCAGCAGCTGGGTGCCGTACTGCTCGGCAATGCGCTCGCCCCCACCGGCGCCGAAGATCGGCTCGCTATGGCCGCAATTCGAACAGACGTGCAGGCTCATGTTCTCCACCACGCCCAGCACCGGCACGTTGACCTTGCGAAACATCTCGATGCCCTTGCGTGCGTCCAGCAGCGCGATGTCCTGCGGCGTGGTGACGATCACCGCGCCATCCACCGGCACTTTCTGCGCCAGCGTCAACTGGATGTCGCCGGTGCCCGGCGGCATGTCGATGAACAGGAAGTCGAGATCATCCCACAGCGTCTGGTTGAGCAGCTGCTGGAAGGCACCGGAGACCATCGGCCCACGCCACACCATGGGCTGATTGATATCCACCATGAACGCCATCGACATCGCCTGGATGCCATGTGCCATCACCGGCTTCATGCTCTTCTCGTCGATCACCTCGGGGCGGGTGTTCTCCGGCAGCCCCAACATCCGCGCCTGGCTCGGACCGTAGATGTCGGCGTCGAGAAGGCCCACGCGGTAGCCTTCCGCTGCCATCGCCAACGCCAGATTGGCGGTGACGGTCGACTTGCCGACACCGCCCTTGCCGGAAGCGACGGCCACGATATGCTTGATGCCCTCGATCACGAATCTCTCCTTGCAACGGTCACACCATGATTTGGCGCCCAGTATAACGAGACGTGCCGCCGATACCCTAGTGGCGCGGTCGGAATTACTGGCGCGCCACGCCAGCAGTACCGGCGGGCAGGTGGTACAGTAATCCGAGATCCGCCCGCGCTCGGGCGCCCCGTGACAGCCTGGAGACACAGGGATGTGCCCCACGACGCTCGCCGGCCAATCCGCGGCTCACGCCACCGCGATCTCTTCCGCCGTGATGCCCTCGCCCGCCACTCCCTGGTGGCGAGGTCCGTTCGCGGCGCCAAGGGCCGGCGGCCGGATCGACGCCATCGACCTGGCCCGCGGTTTCGCCGTCGTGCTGATGATCCTGAGCCACGGCATCAAGGGGCTGCTGCCATTCGATCAGTTCCCCGACTGGGGCATTGTGCCGATCCATCTGATCACCAAGTTTTCCTCCTCGCTGTTCGTGATCGTGTTCGGTATCGCCCTGGCCGTGGTCTTCCTGCCCCGCGTGGGAGAGCCGGACTGGCCGCGCCGACGCTGGGGCCTGATCAAGCGGGGCGTGGTCGTCTGGATCTGGTACAAGATCCTCACGATCGTCGAGATGAGCCATCTCTTTCCGACGGCGGATATCCTCGACGCGCTTCGGTACCAGCGCTTTCCCAGCTTCGTCGAGATACTCGGTTTCTACGCCATCGCCCTGCTCTGGATGCCGTGGTTCCTCTCCGCATGGAAGCGATTTCCCGGTTGGCTCCGACTGGCCAGCCCGGTCCTGATGGCCGGATTCGGCCTCTGGCTCGCTCGTGAGTTCGATTTCTGGGAGCTGCAGCAGCTCAAGGCGCTGGTCGTCGAGCACCCGGACTACTACGTCTGGGGACAACTGACACGCGGCCCCCTGGTGCTGCTGGGCCTGCTGATCGGGGAGTGGATGCTCTACGGCTTCGCAAGCCCCGCTGTCAGACGAGTCCTGATCGCCTCGCTAATAGCCACCTCCGCGACGCTGTTCGCGCTGTTCTTCTGGCTCGCGCTGCCCACCCTCGACGACACCCTAGCGGCCCTGGCCCGTAACGTCGGGAAGCACCCGCCGGCTCTCGACTTCATGCTGTTCAGCCTGGGAGGGGCCCTGGCGCTACTGGCAATCGCCGTGGTCGGAGGAAAGACGCTGGCGACATGGCTCAGGCCGGTGACCCTGATCGGCAGCGATGCCCTGCAGGCGTTCATCTTCCATATCAGCGTGATCTTCCTGCTGTTCCGCACCGCGCTCGGTTACTGGCACAACATCGACTATTGGACGGCTCTCGGCCTGACGCTGGCCCTGATCGCCGCCACGGCCGGCTGGATCCAACTGGTCCACTTCCTGACATCGAGACGGGGCGCTTCATGATCCGTCATCGCCGACGACTGGTACTGATCGGGTGCCTCAGCATCCTGCTCTGGGCGCCACCGACCTTGGCCGACGCCTGGCAGGCTCGGCTCGAGAAGCAGCTGGCCGTGATCGATCAGCGCTATCGCGACCACACGGTCGCAGGGGAGATCGGCGTTCACGTTCGTCGACTCGATGACGGAGAACGAGTCGGATGGCGCGACGCGGAGCGCTGGTATTGGGCCTCGCTGGTCAAGGTCCCGGTGG
>NZ_CEXLVS010000024.1:0-25485 GCF_982684285.1 Salinicola sp.
AGAATTGCCATTGATGACTAAGATTTTTGATGATTTGACGGCTCTCTCGATGAGTCGGGGTCATTTGAAGACTGCCGGGCCGAAGCAGATCGACATGGCCCCGCATCATTCGGTGTTGACTCCATGACTGCGCCATCGCGTAATCTAGGTCGATTCGTTCACACGTCGTCTCGATAAGAGATATCACTGTATGGCACCTGCCATCCCGCAGACTTTCTCGACCTTCAATATCCCCCCGACGCGAAGACATGTCGAAACCATCGACTTTCTGCTCGCGCGACCGTCGCTGGAGCTGCTGCCGGAGGCGTTGCGTCCCAGCGCCCGAGGTTTTCTGTTCTATCTCGCCACGTTACCCTCCAGCGCACCCCATGAGTGTCCGGCCTGCGCGAGCCGCTCGATCGCCTTGGCCACACCCGCTGGCACGCATGGGTTAAGGCGCGATGGCTATTACTGCCGGGACTGCAACAAGCGATTCAATGTCCTCAGCGGGACTCCACTTCGCCTGCTGCGCTCGGAAGATAAGTGGAAACCCTGGATGAGTTATCGGTTCCAGGGGTTCTCGCAAGAGCTGATCGCAACCTTCCTCGGTATCAGCAACAAGGCCTCCATGACCTGGAGCCGGGCCTTCATGGCGGCCATGGCCGACTATGACACCGAATTGCACCGGTGGTGGGAGGATCATCAGTCCACGCATATCTCCGAGCTGACGGATGAAGCCGAGAAGGCCTTGGAAGCGTGTGTCGCGACACTCACCGAGCTCGCCGCCCTGACAGACAGGCACTGTCCCTACTGCGGCTCTTCATCGACCCAGGTGCTGACCAGCCGGCGCGCCACGGAGTATCAATGCCATGGCTGTGAGCGCCGCTACAACAACCTGACCGAAACGCCGCTTTCGCATATCCAGCACATGGAACTGTGGCCCGAATACCTGCGCCTTCTCGTGGTGGGCTATCACGATACGGAGATCGGGGAGCGATTGGGGTTGAGCAAATCGCTGACCAACCTGTGGCGGCAACGTTTTCTCGAGTTCATGCAGGCCCGTTGGCCGCTCTTGGTTCACTGGACCCTGTGGCAATGGTCCCGGCGTCGCGTCAGCGTACCGAGCGGGCCGCAGACCTGAGGCGCCTTGCGGTCCGGACAAGACGTGTCTGCGAACACCAAGTACATCCACTTGGCAGCCTGGCGGCCCATCGACCATGCTGAGAGCCCCGAACCCGGCAAGGAGACCCGCATGAAACCCCACACGCTCTGGACCATCATCGGCACGTCCACGGCCATCATCTCGGGCGTGGCGACGCGAGAAGCGCTCAAGCGCACCACTAGACGCCACGCCTTCGAACCGCCGGTCAATCCGGACGACCCCGATGTACGTTGGCGCGAAGCGCTCTGTTGGGGCGCCGCTTCCGGCGTCGGGGTGGGGGTGGGTCGTATCCTGGGCTGGAAAATGGCCTCCAGCGGACTGCGCCGCGCCCGCCGGACTCGCCGGGGCCAACGCCTGCTCTCGCGTCTAGAGGATTGACGGCTTGGCGCATCACCGGTCGCCCCGGACAGGAGCCTGGCACATCACGCCCAAGCATGAACGCGAATCTAACTGAGAAATATTATTGATTGCATGAAGATCTCTAAGGATAATCCCCGACTCCGCCACTAAAAAACCGCGGGCCGATAAAAAGGGATCATTCACTCTTGGGGATCAACACGATGAGCGATCGCAATCGCATGATCGTGAGCCGTGGGAATTCGCCTTGGTGGCACCAGACCACCATGGCGGTTTTCTGCGGCTCGACACTATTCACCCTTCCCGCGATCGGGAACGCGCAGCAGTCGGGGAGCGACGACGGGGCGTATCGCCTCTCTCCCATTATCGTCAACGCTCAGGCTGCACCCGACGACGACAGCAATTCCGTCGTCGCACGGGAGTTGTGGGGCGGCGGCAAGGTCGCGACCAGCATTCAGGACACGCCCGCTTCCGTCTCGGTGATTACTCAGAAAGAGATCGAACAACGGGATGCCAAGACCACCGAAGAGGTCCTGCAGTACACCCCCGGCGTTCTCACCGATTATTACGGCACCGATGACCGTAACGACTATTTCCAGATTCGCGGCTTTCAGGCCACGACCTATCGCGATGGGATGACGCTTGGCTCCATGCGCGGCGTACGTGAAGATCCGTACGCCTACGAGCGGGTCGAAGTCCTGCGCGGCGCGAACTCGACACTGTTCGGCCCCGCCGATCCGGGCGGCTCGGTCAATTTCGTCAGCAAGCGACCACGATTCGAGCGCTTTGGCAATGGATACCTTTCCTATGGATCGTTCGATCGCAAGGAAGCAGGCATCGACGTTGGCGACGTGCTGGACTCGGACCAGACGCTGGCGTATCGCTTCACCGGCAAGATTCAGGATAGCGACCGAGAATACGATCACTCGAAGGACAATAGCGGCCTTCTGATGGGCGGTCTGACGTGGGAGCCAACGGATCAGACCACGGCGACCCTGATCGTCGATTACCTCAATCGCGACGATACGCCCAACAGCGGCGGCTACCCGCTCGATCGGGAATATGACCGCGATGACTTCTTCGGCGAGCCCGACTTCAACGATCAGGACGTCGATCGCACCAGCATCACCGGTCAACTGCGCCACGACTTCGAAAACGGTCTGACGTTGAGCGCCAACCTGCGTTACAGCGATCTCAAGGACGACTTTCAGTACGTCTACATCACCGATTCCGCGGCACGCACCGGCACACTGCTGGATCGCGACTATTTCGGCACCGATACCGAAGCGCACGAGTTCATCGGCAACACGATCCTGCAGTACGACGCGAGCTTCGGCGACATCGACAGCAGCACTCTGGGCGGCGTCGAGTACCGCGATGCCTCCACCGATAGCGAATCCATCTACGGTGATGCGACGCCAATCGATATCGCCAACCCGGTCTACACCGGCGGCCCCGACAACCTGGCGCCCTATCGTTACGAGAACCAGGATTACCGGACTCGCTCCGTCTTCCTGACGCAGAATCTCTCTTTCTATGATCGCTTCGTGGTCAGCGCCGGCGTACGCAACGACTCGATGGATCTCTCGAGCGAGGGGGAATCCTACGGCGCCGCTTTCGACGACAGCGATGATTTCTCGGAGACCACCGTTCGTGGCGCGCTGACCTACATAGTCAATGACGAGCTCTCCACTTACGTCAGCTACGTGGAGTCGGTGGCGCCACCCACCATCGGTGTCACACCGGAGCGCGGCAAGCAGCAGGAGATCGGCCTGAAATATTCGCCCGACGGCATGAACGCCCAGTTTTCGGCGGCGGTCTACAACCTGGAACGAGACGACGTGACCATCGCCGTGGTGCAGGACAATGGCGCCATCGACCAGCAAACCGTCGGGAAATCCCGGGCGCGCGGCCTCGACCTGGAGGTCAAGGCCGAGCTGACCGACAACCTGAGCGTCGTCGGTGGCTACTCCTACCTGGATTCGGAGGTCGAAGAGGGCACGCTGCGTGATGGCACCTCGATCAAGGGCAACGATTTCGCCATCGCTCCCAAACACACCGCCATGCTCTGGGGCTATTACACGCTACCCGGCGAGAAAATGAGCGTCGGCCTGGGCGCCCGCTATACCGATGGCTACTACTTCGACGCCGCCAATACCTCGAAGAACGATTCGGCGACACTGATCGATGCAGCCTTCGACTACCGGATCGTCCAGAACACCGACTTCACGGTCAACGTCAGCAATCTCTTCGACGAGCAACACGTCGTCGGTTCCGGCACGGCCAACTACTACAACCCGGGTCGCGAGATCCGCGCGAAAGTCAGCTATCACTGGTGACGCCGACCATGGCGTGCGATGCCACCCCGGGCGGTACCGACCGCTCGGGGTGGCTGTTGATACCGCTCTCTTCTCCGTCGTCGTCCCGGTCCTAAGCGACAGCGAGCGATCTGTACGACGATGACCTAGTGTGGAACGAGCGCCCTAACCACGGACTCGGTCAACCGCTGCAGCGAGAGCAGCCCACCAAAGAGCCACACCGGTTCGATCTCTCTGACGCGACCTTCACGGACCGCCGGCAGGTGTTGCCAGACGCGGTTGTCGCGAAGCGCCGAGTCGACCGCTCTCGGAAACGGTTTGATGATCACGATGTACGCCTCCGGCCGGTCGGCAAGGCGATCGATGGGGATACTGGCGAATCCCCAGGCACTGGTCGGCCCGGTCCAGGCGCTTGTCAGCGGCGTCCTGGAGAGGAGCGTGTCGACCATGCCGCCGCGTCCGAAGACGCGGACGTGCAGGGCATCGCTGAACTGCACGATGTAGACCGGCGCATCGACGTTCTTCAACGCCCGCGCGGCCGATGCCAGCACCCGGTCGGTCTGCGCGATCAGCGACTCGGCCCGCCCTGACGTTCCCGACAGCTGTGCAATGTCCCGCGTCATCGCGAGGGTCGCGTCGTAATACGGTTGGCCGGAGGAGAAATTGTCGATGAGGCGCACCGGCATCATGCGCTCCAGACGCGCATTGTCGCGGGCGAACAGAGAACTGCTGATCAGCAGGTCCGGCGGTGCCTGCGCGAGGAGTTCGAGATTGGGTTGATCGCGCAGGCCCATGTTCAGCGTCTCTGGCGGTATCGCCGGTGACTGGACCCAGGCGTTGTAATTGGGAATGTCCGCGACGGCATACGGCGTGACTCCCAGCGCGATCAGGGTTTCGGCGGCCCCCCAGTCGGTAGCGGCGATACGCGGCGTTGCATGGGCAGCGATCGCCAGCCCCGGCAGCCACAGAAAGGCTGCCAAGACCAGAATCCTGAGGAGTGGAAAGCGGCGACGGCAGGACCTCCGCCGGGGATATTCAGGCGCCGACATCTACCAGTGGTATCGCAGCGTGGTCAGCACCGAACGGCCGTCGCCGTAGTAGCTACTGTTGCTGGACGAATCGATGTAGGAGACGTGCTCCCGATCGAACAGATTGGTGGCATTGATCGCAAGATCGAGGCTGGGCGTCAGCGCGTAGCTGGCCATCGCATCGACCAGCGTATGCGAACTCGTCTTCTCGCTGTTGGCGTCGTCGATATAGGTCGAGCCGACATAGCGTGTGCCCAATCCGAACGTGAGATCGCCGCGATTGGTATTGCCGGGAATGGTGTAGTCGGCCCACACCGAGGCGATGTGCTCGGGCACGAGCAGGGGCCGGTTGCCCTGGTTACCCGCAATGCCGTCCTCTTCGATTTCAGAATCCCAATAGGAGTAGGCGGCCGTCAGGTCGAGGCGATCGCTCAGCGCCAGCTTGCTCTCCAGCTCGATGCCGCGGACGTTGACCTTGCCGATCTGGCGATAGACGTTCTGGCTCACCTGCGAAGCGACATTGGTCTGGGTCAGGTCGAAGAGCGCGACCGTGAACAACGCATGGGTATTGGCCGGACGATATTTCATGCCGACTTCGTACTGCTCCCCCTCCTGGGGATCGGCGCTGCCCGATACCAGATTGCGACTCGTCGGCGGCTGGAACGACTCCGAATAGTTGGCGTAGAGCGACAGGTCATCCAGTGCCTTGAAGGTCAGCCCGGCGCGCCTGGTGAAGGCGTAGTCGTCGGCCTCGTCGTCGACGGTGCGGGTATTGACCTCGTCATAGCGTCCGCCGAGCGTCAGTATCCAGCGTTCGGCAAAGGTCAGTTCCTCCTGCAGATAGAAGCCCCGGGATGTCTGTTTCTGCCGGAACTCGCTCGGTTCTCCAAGATCGACGCACGCCTTGCCACAGTACTGCGGGCTCTGGATGTCGATGCCGCCGGCGGTGCCGAAACGGCTGGTCTCCCGCACGTCGTCATGGGTGTAATCGAAGCCGGCCAGCGTACGGCTGCCGATCCCCGCGAGGTCGGTATCGTACTGGAGCTGGTTGTCGATGGTGGTCCGGTCGCGCTCGCCGTCGACCACGAACGCCGTTCGCCCATTGGCCGGATTCGGGTCACTGAGATAGACGTGGTCGTAGTCGAGATCCAGATGGGTGTAGCGCGCGTTCTGGCGGAAGGTCAGCCCGTTGCCGAAATCATGCTCGAACAGATAGCCGATGTTGCGCTCGATCCGATCCATGTCGTTGTAGTCCGGCTCGCCGAAGAACGTATCCGGGTCGAGATCGTAGCCGCGCGGCGTGGCGTGAGCGGCATTGGTATCGCGCTTGTTGAAGTCCGCCAGCAGCGTGAGCGTCGTCGCATCGCTAGGCCTGTAGGTCAGCGCCGGCGCGAAGTAGAAGCGATCGTCCTGGGTGTGGTCGGCGCTGAGTTCCGCATCCTGCCATTTGGTGGTGATGCGGTAACTCCACTTGCCCGCCTGATCGATCGGACCGCCGAAGTCCACCCCGGTCTCGGTGTGGTCTTCCCCCAGCGTGGTGTAGATCTCGCCGAACTCGTAGTCCAGAGGGCGCTTGGTGATCGCGTTGACCAGCCCCCCAGGAGCGTTCAGGCCGAACAGTGTCGATGTCGAACCCTTGAGCACGTCGATGCGTTGCAGCCCGTAGGGTTCCAGCTTGCCACCGGTGAAGTTGACCGTTCGGCGCGACAGGCCATCGCGATAGGTTCCAAGCGAGGTGGCATTGAAACCGCGGATCATGAAGTAGTCGTAGCGATCGTCGGAGGCGTACTGGTCGACCGTCACACCCGCCGTATAAGAGAGCGCCTGCTCGAGATTCTGGACGTTGCGGGTGCGCATCTCCTCTTCGGTCACCACCGACACGGCGCTGGAAAGGTCGAGAAGATCGGTATCGGTCTTGGAGCCCGTCGTCGTGCGCTCCGCCACGATGGTGGAGTCCGGCCCGACGGCGCTGTCGGCGATCGCCGCTGCCTCGACCGTCACGGTATCCAGCTCGGTGGTATCGCTGGTCTGGGCCGATGCGGTAGAGGCAAACAGCAGGGCACTCGAGGATAGCAGCCCGTATGACAGCGGTCGGTTGAACCGACGGCGTGTTGCAGAGACAAGCTGTTTGCGAGCTGTGCCCGAAACGCATGACGGCTTCTTCATGTTGTTCCCTTGATGACGCGCGGGCGCGCCGGATTTCTTGGTAAGTTCCCGGCGGGGATTGTGAAAATCCTGAGTGCGAGTGTCAACGATTATGATAAATATTCTCATTCGCATAACAATCCATTCCAGCACCCATCGCCAACTGGAAAGCAGCGCGGCCGAGAACGCCTTTGCTCGATGGACTTCAGAGATGACTCGGGGAGTCGATAGCGCTTAAATGATGAACACCGGGTCTTGCCCAGTGTCGTGAAATGCCGGTTGCCAAGAGCTAGATCGTGCGTGTCGCGACGACCCATCGTTTCTGCCAGGACTTAGACGGATCGACACGAACATGGCGTTCGACCCTGCCACGATATTGACCCTGACCATCGCCATCTCGGCCGCCGCCGCGCTCTATCTACTGATGGAGTGGCGCGGCGCCCGCGACGTCTCGCTGCTCTTCTGGTCCGCCGGCTTCGCCTCGATCACGCTGGGCTGTTCGCTCGCGCTGCTGCGCGGCAGCGGCTACTTCTTCATCGGCGTCTGGTTCGCCAACGGCCTGCTGGTGTTCGCCCACTGGATGTTCCTGCTCGGCGTCACGCGCTTCGTCGAACGGCGCCTGTCCGCCTGGTGGTGGCTGGTCATCGCGGTCTGGTGCGCGCTGCTGCTGCTCCCGGACGGGCAGGCGTCGTCGAAGCTCTACCTGATCGTCAACTCGCTGCTGGTGGCGATCGTGTCGCTCAGGGCCAGCCTGATGCTGCGCCTGGAGGCCGACGTCGCCACCCTCGGCACCCGTCAATTGCACTACACCCTGCTCGTCCACGGCGCGTTCTACCTGGGCAAGGTCGGACTGGCGCTGATCCCCGGCACGCTGATCGACCTCGTCGTCTATCAGGGCACGGTGATTCGGATCTCGTTGGTCGAGGGCGTGATGGCGATCCTGTTGATCGCGCTGTCGATGACCGGGACGGTGCGTTATCGGCGGGAGCGCCAGATCGAACAGCTCGCCGAGCGCGACCCGCTGACCGCGCTGTTCAACCGTCGTGCGTTCGAGGCGCGCACGCCACGATTTCTGACTCACGCTTCGAGCAAGCGACCGGGGGCGCTGCTGCTGATCGACGTCGACAACTTCAAGCTGGTCAACGATCTCTACGGCCACGCGGCGGGCGATCGGCTGCTGATCACGTTGAGCGACCTGATTCGAGAGGCGCTGCCGGAGGAGGCCCTCGCCGCGCGCCTGGGTGGCGACGAGTTCGCCATCATGCTCCACGACGCTACGCCCCGGGACATCCGGCAACTCGGCGAGACCTTGCGCGCCCGCTTCCACGAAGTCACTTCACAGACGTTCGACACGCCGGATGCCGTGACGCTGAGCATCGGCGCCACGCGCTTCGAGCGGCCACCCGACGATCTCGAAGCCCTGATCGGCCACGGGGACGTGGCACTTTACGACGTCAAGCGCAGCGGCCGGAACGGTACGCGCATACTCGAGCTGACCGAACGACGAGCGCCGACATCCGCATCGAATGGCCAGCCCGGCTGACCGGGCCATGCCCCCTTCGCTGAACCGGCAGACCGGCCCGAAGCGGCAAGGTCGCTCTCGAACCGTTGCCGCGGCCGCCCGGGCCTCCCCGGGCGGGGACGCCGATATCAACCGCCCACGCTTTGTCTCTGCAAGCGGGATGATATCGGCGACTTGAGAACATAGGACATGTCGCGGTCGACGACATCGAATCGAGCATCATGATAGGAGGATGGTTCATCGGAGTCGCAGATGACCGGCATCAGGAAACCCTTCAACACCTGCTGCATCCGTCGTCGCGCGCTCCGATTCTCCAGATCGAGAAAATGCCCGGCATCGGGTAGCGTACAAAATCGACTGTCGTCGATGTAGTTGCCCAGTTCGCGCACCGCTGCCGGCGACGTATGTTCGTCCAGCTCACCGTTGATGAACAGGACCGGCACGTCGATTTTCCGATAGAGCTCAGTGTAATCCTCATCGTCCAGCGACAGGATCTGCTCGATATGAAAACAGGCCTGGTGGTATTCACGACTATCCAGCGACGAGAGATGCCGATGATTGACGTGCTTGAGCAGTTTCGGCAGGAAGCGGCCCACCTCATCGTTCATCAGCTTGGCCACGTCACCGAAGCGCTCGGCCCTCACCAGGTCGCGTGCCCTCGAGACGTAATTGCGCATGGGCTCGTTGAGATGGCTGGAGAATGAAGCCACGACCGCACGCTCGATGGAGGGCGGACGGCGGGCCAGTGCCATCATCGCGGCGTAGCCGCCCCAGGAGACGGACAACATCGACTGAGGCCGGTAACGATCGATCAAGGCCAGCAGGATCTCGACTTCTTCATCCTTGGTGACGATCCCCCCTGCCGGGTTGTGTGGACGGGACTGCCCCGTGAAAGGCAGATCGAACAAGATGATATCCAGATCATCGCGCAGGTATTTCACGCAGTGATTGAACGAACCGGTCGTGGCCAGCGCCCCGTTGATCAAGATGATGCTCTTGCGGTTTCCCTCGCGACGATACTGTTCTACGTGAATTCGATACTCTTTGACTTGAACCAATTCTGTCGACGGTTTCATGCGTTCCCCTGACGTAAGGCAGTTTGGACGGAAAGACTCCCTCTCCCGCCGTCTCGGTCTGATTTCTTTTATCGCTAGACTGACTTTCAACTAGGCTTATTAGTGTCGTTTTCCACCTTAGCATAAGATTAGTAAAATCTAATTTATGTTTCCATGACCATCCAGGGTCATTTTCGAGTCAGGCCTCGATCGGGAAGTGTCGGGGTATCGGTGTGAAACTCGTCGCGCGGGACAGCCGGGGCTGCCGGAATGAAAAACGCCCCGATCCTGGATCGAGGCGTGACGGCAGCGGGGACGGCGGCACCCGCCGGGCGGGCTACAAGGCGCCGTCGGCGATCGCCCTGGCCATGGTCGGGGAGAGCGGCAGTCGCGGCAGCAGCGTCGCCTGATAGGCATGGTAGAGATCGGCCTTGCCGCTCCAGACTTCGCTGGACGGCCGGTTGTGACGGTCGAGCTCCTGCCACCAGCTGCCCCGTTCGCGATCGATCAGGAAGCGATCGATGTAGTCCCAGAAGCGGCGATACCAGACCTCGTAGGTCGCGTTGCCGGTGCGCTTGAGCAGCACGGCCGCGGTGGCGGCCGCTTCGGCCAGGGTCCAGTGCATGCGCTCGTGCACCACCGGTCGATTGTTCCAGTCGTGGGTGTAGACCAGCCCCGGTTCTCCATCCACGTGCCAGGCCAGTTCGGTGGCGCTGCGGAACAGGCCCTGGGCATCCTCCAGCAGCCACCCGGGCGTCGCTTCGCCGTGGCGCAGCAGCCCTCCCTCGAGATGCAGCAGCAGCCGGGACCACTCGACGGCGTGACCGGGCGTCGCGCCATAGGGCCGGAACTGATCCTTGGGCGTGTCTTCGTTGTAGTCGCGCCACTCGTTCCATTCGCTGTCGAAATGCTCCACGACGCGATAGTCGTTGGGCCTGGCGTGGGCGTGGATGATCCTGTCGACGATGGAGAGCGCACGAGCCCGCCACTTGGGCTCGTCGAGGACGTCGGCCAGTTGCAGGAAGGCTTCGGTGGCGTGCATGTTGCTGTTGCCGCCGCGATAGGCCTCTTCCTCGCGCCAGTCGCGGGAGAACCCCTCGCGCATGCGTCCTTCGTCCTCCGACCAGAATCGGGTCTCGATCACATCGACGATATCGTCGAGCAGCGGCCCGGCAGCTTCATCGCCGGCCTGCCAGGCACTGGCCGCCGCCAGCGCCACGAAGGCATGGATGTAGGCCTGTTTGGTCTGAGTCTCCCCCGCCTTCGGTCGCGCGCCATACCAGCCACCGTGCTCGTCGTCCCGCAGGCCGCCCCGCAGCGCCGCCACGCCGTGCGCGACCAGCGGCATCATGCCGGGCTCGCCGCGCATGGCGGCCAGGGCAAAGCAGTGGGTCATGCGGGCGGTGATCATGGTGTCGGGGTTGGCCTCGGCAGGCAGCCTGCCGTCTTCATCGAGCGCGGCGAAACCGCAGTCGGGATGACGCGAGGCGCGGTAGAACGCCAGCAGACGCTGGCCCTCGCTCTCCAGCCAATGATGGTGCGCCGGTCGGTCCAGCCAGCTCTCCTGCCGCGGCGGCAGATTGGGAGTCGTACCTGGCATGCTGTTAGGGCCTCCTCTGCCCTGTCTTCTCTTACGCTTTGTCTGAAAAATGTCCGCGCTCACCCATCCGGCGTTAAAAATCGACTGGTGCGCCAGCCCGGTCCTTCTTTCGCCGATTCTTGCCTTGCCTGGCTATCGCTCGTCGATCTTTCAGACAGAGCTTGGACGATGTCTCATTGGGATCGTATCGCGCGCCTATTCACTCCGTCCGGGCGGCAAAAGTCCATTCCACCTTCGCCGCCCCTGCTGGCTCACATCAACCATTGACGACCATTCCGCCGTTGGGATGCAGCGTCTGACCGCTGATGAAGGAGGCGTCGAGCGAGGCCAGGAAGACGTAGCAGGGACCCAGTTCGGAGGGCTGCCCAGCTCGGCCCATCGGCGTGTCGGAACCGAAGTCCTCGAGCATCTGCGGGTCGTGGGCGCCCAGCGTGGCGGGCTGGAGCGGCGTCCATACCGGGCCCGGCGCCACCGCATTGACGCGGATGCCGCGACCGACGACCTGATTCGACAGGGCACGCGTGAAACTGACGATCGCCCCCTTAGTCGCGGTGTAGTCCACCAGGAAATCGGGTCCGATGTAGGCGTTGACCGAGGTCGTGTTGATGATCGCGTCGTCCTCGCCCAGATGGGGCAGCGCCGCCTTGGTCAGATAGAACATGCCATGCATGTTGGTGGCGAACGTCTCCCGCCACAGCTCGTCGTCGAGCTCGGTGAGGTCGGTACACACCTGCTGGGTACCGGCGTTGTTGACCAGCACGTTGAGTCCGCCGAAGGTTTCGATCACCCGGTCGAGCGCACCGCGACAGAAGGCGGCGTCGCGGATGTCGCCCGCGATCAACAGACAGCGGCGACCTTCTGCCTCCACCAGGCGGCGGGTCTCCTCGGCGTCGTCGCTCTCGCTGAGATACATCACCGCGACATCGGCTCCTTCCCGGGCGAAGTGAATCGCCACCGAGCGGCCGATGCCGCTGTCGGCGCCGGTAATCAGCGCGACCTTGTTCTCCAGCTTGCCGCTTCCCCGGTAGCCTGGGCGGATGAACTCCGCCGGCGGCTGCATGAGACTCTCCTTGCCGGGTAGGGTCTGGCTCTGGGCATGAATCTCCGTTTTCTCGACCACGTCACGATCTCCCTGTAACTGGGTTGGATGAATCGAGTCACTTCCGATGGCCGACCGGAAGCGACGGTTGGCAAGCGGTGAATGCCGAAGGGGTTTGCTTAGTCCTAGTCGAGTCGCTTCGATGGCGCAAGCCGGAGGCGGTTTCCAGCCATGGCGACACCGCCCGGTAGCATCGAAGCTGCATGCCGTGGCGCCGGGGTGGCTAGAAAGTTCGGAGGCGGGGATGTGAGGCGTGACAGAGATCATGAAGCATCGGAGTGATGAAGCGTCGGAAAGAGATTCGGTGGGTCGATCCACGACACGATCGCTTCCGTCGATACCGCTCGTCCTGAGCGCCACCGAATCGTCAAGCGGTCCTTCGTTTGACTTCAAAACGTTCGACTACAGTAACGTTCCGACTCCTGCCACACGATGATCCGAGGCACCGGTGGTCCGCCGAGGGGCAGGCTGCCTGCCCGTCTTCAAGGGATCCTTCCCCTGTCGCGCCTTCCTGGCGCCCCCTCGCGGTAACACCAAGATAGGCGGTTCAGGGTCGGGGCCATAGATTCAAATGCCCGGGTGGAGCCAGTGCATTTGCGGGGGAAAATACGTTTAACAACATTAGGTTACTTTACGTTTCAGAGCCACCCTGGAAACCCCGCTGACGCGCCCAGACGATCGCCTCGCCACGACTGTGAACGCCCAGCTTCTGGTACAGCGAGGCCACGTAGTTGCGCACGGTGCTATGGGCCAGTTCCAGCCGGGCGGCGATGCGCTTGTCCGAGAGCCCTTCGCAGATCAGTCCCAGCACGTCGCGCTCCCGCACGCTCAGGTCGGCCAGTGCCGCCTGGTCGGATAGCGCGGCGTCGTTACCCGCATCGCGGACATTGGCCAGCTTCTCCACCAGCGTGCGGGTGAACCAGGAGGCATCCTTCATCACCGTCTCGATCGCATCGGACAACTGGTTCTCGTAACGCTTGCGCTCGCTGATATCCACCAGCGTCAGCAGCAGGCAGTCGCGGCGATTGATCTCGACCGCTTCCGCCGCCAGCACGTAGATCGTCGGGTTGTTGGCATCATCGACGCCATGCACCTCCATCTCCTCCACGTGACTTGCCTTCTCGAGCGCTTTCAGCAACTGCCTGCGCGTCTGCGGGGTGAAGGGAGAGTAGTCTTCCAGACCGGGCGGCTCCGAGGCATCGGCGCGCCGGACCAGGTCCCGCTCGAATGCCGCATTGGCCTCGATCAGCGTCAGGCTGTCGGCGGATACCAGGGCCGTGGGGACCGGCGACATCTGGAATACGGTGGCGAACAGCGCCTCGCTCTGGCGCAGGGCGTGCTGCGCCTGCCGGGCGGGCTCCAGGTCGGTGAAGGTCAGCAGCATGCAGGGGGCGTTCCCGACATCGATCGGCTGGCCGGCCACGATCACGCACTTGCTGCCGTCGCCCCGCCCACCGAGATGCAGGACGGCTTCGGTCTGGGGAATCGACCGGCCGGCGCACAGCCGCTGGATCGCCGATTCACGCTGGGGCGAATGGGCGAATACGTCGAACTCGTAGATCGAGTGCTGCAGGATCTCCTCGGCTTCCAGCCCGGTCATGTCCAGGAAACCCTGGTTGGCGCGGATGAAACGCTGGCTGTCGAGCCGGCAGATCAGCGCCGGCGCCGGGTTGGCATTGAACGAGCGCTCGAAACGCTCCTCGGCGCTCATCAGCTCGGTGATGTCTTCGATGATCAGGGCCAGCGCATCGGGACGCCCTTCCCGCGACAGCGTCCTGCCGCGCACCCGGTGATAGCGATTGGGCAGCTCGGGGTCGCCGGGCCGGACCTCGAGAATCACGTCCTCGAACGCCTCGCCGTCGAGCAGGCGCTCCATCGGGGAGCGACCCTCGCCAACCTCGTGGTGGTTGCGGTAGTAGAGCTCGAAGCGTCGGCGGTAGGCATCGACGTCCGGCCCCAGTTCCCCGAGCGACTCGACCCCGTGCATCTCCAGCGCCGCGGGGTTGGCCCAGCGCAGGCGCCCGTCGGGATCCAGCAGCACGATACCGTCGGAAAGCTCGGCAATGAGCTGATGCAGCGGCGACTGGATCGCGCCAGGGTCCTTCCCCGATTCGGACATCTCGTTTCACCACGCTCGGTCATGCTCGGCGTCGATCGCGACGCAGGGCGCTGTTTGAATCGAACAAATCGAATACGCAGTTGCCGCGTCGGCCAACGCACTTACCCAGGCGGATCAGCCGCCCGCCACGCCGAATCCCCACCCCACCGATGCCGTGACGCCCATCGCCAGCGCACCCCAGAAAGTCACCCTCACGATGGCCACGCGCAGACGCGACCCACCGATTCGGGCCGATAACGCGCCCAGCAGGGCCAACGCCAGCAACGAGCCCAACGCCACCACCACGGGGGTCGACGCGGTGAACGGAGCAACCAGCACGCAGATCAATGGCAGCGCCGCTCCGGACAGGAACATCAATGCCGACGCCATGGCCGCCTGAAGCGGCTTCGCCTGATTGACGGTGCTGAACCCCAGCTCGTCGCGGGCATGGGCAGCCAGCGCATCGTGGTGCATCAGCTTTTCGGCGACGTCGTGAGCGAGAGCCGGCGTCAGGCCACGCGCTTCGTAGATCGACGCCAGCTCCCGCACTTCGACGGCGTAATTGGCATCCAGCTCGCGCCGCTCCCGCGCCAGGTCGGCGCGTTCGGTATCCTTCTGCGAACTGACCGAAACATACTCCCCCGCCGCCATCGACATCGCACCGGCCACCGCCCCCGCCGCACCGGCCGTGAGCACGCCTCCCAGACCCGCACCCGCCGTCGCCATGCCGATCACCAGGCTGGCGGTGGAGACGATGCCGTCGTTGGCGCCCAGCACCGCGGCCCGCAACCAACCCACGCGGTCCGAATAGTGGCGCTCCTTGGGTATGGTCATGCCTGGTTCCTGTCCTGACTCGGATTTCATGACGCTCCCCGTCGACTTCCGATGTGCCGAACCCGTGCCGCTCTTCTCTGCGCCACTGTCTCGACGTCTGACCCGGACATAGTAAGCCAAGCCGTCCATGGAGAGACACGCTTTCTGAATCCGCATGACGTTATCCGGCGAAGCGCTCCCGTCGTCTCTTACAATTTGTCGAAATGATTTCGATTTCGGCCGGGAGACACGCTCAAAAACCTCGTTCCCTCATCGCGGAGTCTTTGCTCCTTTTTCATTCCCTCTTCATTCCTCTTCATTCCTCTTCATTCAGACAGCACCGTGACCTAGCACAAATCGATATTGATGATACTTACCACCTTGGTATGAAAGATATCTCCTACAAACCAACCCGCCTCAATGCAATATATTGATTTAAAAGGAGTAAAAGCCATACCAGATCAAGATAGTTTAGACTTTTGTCTTTATAGACCATGGTTACAATGAAAGTTTACGAAGTAATAGAAATAATGGCCCTCCACAAGAGAGCTGAATGCTCCGACAACGATCAGCACGACACACGGGGAACATCACCGGCCACAGCCGAAATCAGGCGATACAAGACAGAATACCGAACCGGCTTCGGCGCCTCCTTTCGGCTGTTTTTTGCCGTTGACACCAGGCAACAGATGTCGATAACAACGCGATTTCTTCATCGTCAGCAGAAGTCACGATGGAAGTGATTCCGAGGGAATAAGACAACAACATCCACAGTTAATAAAAAATGGATTGACTCATATCTCTTTCGATATCGATCGCGATACTGAGTACGCCGAGCACGACGCCTTGGCAGAGCCACTCACGTGGCGCCGATACGCCGACCACACGCTTTCCGGGGCGCCTTGCGTAGCCGATCGACTCACTCCGGCTGCCAACAACAGCAATCAACGACAAGACCACGAGGGACAGAAACAATGATTGCCTCACACTCCGTGCTACGCCGGCCACTCCTTGCCGCCGTCCTCGGTGCATCCTGCACCGTGCCGGTACTGGCTCACGCCGACATCAACCCCGAGTTCTTCGGCTACGCCCGATCCGGCATCGGCTCGACCTCCGGCGGCGGCAGCCAGACCTGCTTCAAGGCCTCCGGTGCACCGGCCAAGTACCGCCTGGGCAACGAATGCGAGACCTACGCGGAGATCGGCCTGGGCGCGCAGCTCTACCAGCAGCAGGATACGTCGTTCGACTTCGCCAGCCGGGTCGCCTACGTCACCGCGCAGGACAACGACGACGAATCGCTCAAGGACGACGACAACAACATCTCGCTCCGGGAGATGTATGTCTCCGGCAACAACGTCGTCGGCGGACTCCCCGGTGCCTCGCTCTGGGCGGGCAAGCGCTTCTACAAGCGTCACGACATCCACATGAACGACTTCTACTACTGGGATGTGTCGGGCCCGGGCGTGGGGATTTCGGATATCGATGTCGGCACCGGTAACCTGAGTTTTGCCTGGACCCGCAGCTCCGGCAGCGACGATGGCGACGGCCTGTTCCCCGATTCCGGCCAGCAGATCTCGGACGACACCCTCGATGCGCGCTGGAGCGACATTCCCGTCAACCCCGGCGGCACGCTGGAACTCGGCGTGGACTACGGCCGCTCGTCGCTGTCCGAGTGGCAGGAGGACTACTACGACGACCAGGGCGTCGAGTACGACGAGGGCGACAAAGGCTGGATGGGCACCATCGAGCACACCCAGAGCGGCTGGTTCGGCGGCAGCAACACCTTCGCGGTGCAGTACGCCACCGACGGCATCATCACCCGCGATGGCAATGCGGTGGGCCGGGGCACCGGTGCCCTGCGCCAGGAAGGCAGCATGTGGCGCGCGCTCGACCACGGTCAGGTCTGGCTGATACCGGACCAGCTCGACATGCTCTACGCCCTCATCTACGAGGACAAGGACATGGACGACAACACTGGCCGCAAGTGGTTCTCCGCCGGTGTGCGCCCGGTCTACTACTGGAGCGACATCATGAGCACCGCGGTGGAGCTGGGCTATGACCATATTGAACCGCAGAGTGGCGTGACCGGCTACAACGACAGCGATCATCACCTGACCAAACTGACCATCGCCCAGCAGTGGTCGGCGGGACGCGGTGCCATGATCCGCCCGACCATCCGTCTGTTCGCCACCTATGCCAAATGGAGCGGTGACGCCTACACCGACGCCCGCGATGCCAACTCGCTCGATACCGGTGCCGGCCCCAACAATGTCGATTTCGACGACACCGACGGGCTGACGTTCGGCGCCCAGATGGAGGTGTGGTGGGGTAGCTGAGCCCCGACCGCGAGATCCACGCTCGCGCTGTTTCGATCCCTTGGGCTCCGGAGACTTGCCGCTCCGGAGCCGTTTTCGTCTCCAGCAGGAGTTCCCGAATGTTGAGTTCGTATCGCCTCGCCGTGCCGTTGGGCACCCTCCTTTTCGCCCTGGCGGGATGCAGCACGCCGCTGATGGCACCCCAGTCCCCAACCATTCCGGCCCAGCAGGGGCAGCAGGCCCTGTCCAGCGCGCCGGACTGCTGCACGTCGCTGGCCAGCCTGCCGTATCAGCCGATATCGGCCCAAGAGACCCTGACGCTGGACTTCACGCCCCAGGCGCCGGTTCACGATTTCGGCGACGGCAAGAGCTTCTTCCGGGCGTTCGAGCTGCCCCGCAACAACGGCCCGGTGGCGATCAGCGTCACCAGCCCGATCCGGGACGGCCAGGTGTTCGCGCCCACCATCCTGGTCCTCGATTCGGCGTTCCAGCCGGTCAGGCAGGTCCCGAGCGACTCGCTCCAGGTACGTCGCCCCACCGGCTTCTCCACCGCCCGTCTCGAGGGTCAGTTCAGCCTGACGCCCGGCCCCGACGCCCAGTACCTCGTCATCTACTCGAGCGAGCAGGATCGCCGGGGCTCGACGAGCTACGAGTCGGAAGCGAAAGCCTATGCCAGGGTCAGAGGTCTCGCCGAGCCCCCCGGCCCGGATCCTCTCGCCGTGCATGCCGCCACCGGCACGCTCACCCTCGAGATCGCTTCGCTGACCGGCAACGCCGGCCTGACGCCGCTGACCGCCGCCGCACCGCCGCCAGCCAACCGACCGACACCGTCCGGAGCGGGTAGCGTGGCCCCGGCAGCGGCCAAGCCACCCGCTCCGGCCACGACCGACGAGGCCGCCGACTTCGACTACCGCCGCATGATCGATGCCGCGCTCAAGGCCGGCGATATCGAGCTCGCCCTGGAACTGGCCGATCGCGCGGAACGCAGCGGACATCCCGGCACCCGCGCCTGGCTGGCGGAGCGACTGCAGACCCGGACGCCCTGAGCCACGCCCAAGAGTCGGGGCGCCCCGGTAGCCCCGTATTGCCGTCGTGGTGGTGCCGTCGTGGTGGTGGTGCCTTGCCGCCACGACGGCAAGCCAGAGTTAAGTCAACCCTAAGCCGGTGCCGCTTAGGATGGGGCGATCTTGTCCATCAAAGGATTGCCCGTCGTGAACGACACGCTACCCAACCGCTATTCGGCGAAGGCCCGCCATTTTCACTGGACCGTTGCCGCCCTGGTCGTGCTGGCCTATGCCCTCATCCTGTCGACGGACATCTTTCCGCGCGATACCGGCATACCGGCCCTGCTGCTGCAAAGCCACTTCTGGGCCGGTATCGGCGTGCTGCTGCTGGCGATTCCCCGCCTGATCGAACGCCTTCGTCATGCGCCCCCGTCCGTGTCGCCGCCACTGCCCCCGAAGCTCGAACTGCTGTCGCGACTCACCCATTGGGCGCTCTACGCGTTTCTGTTCGCCCAGCCATTGCTGGGCATCGCGACGGTGTGGCTGAGCGACGGCGCGATCCCGGTTCCCGGGACATCGCTGGCGATACCCTCGCCCTTCGGCGTGTTGCCGCACTGGGGCCACTCGCTGGAATCGATCCACCAGACGCTGGGCACGGTGTTCTACTACGTGATCGGTCTGCATATCGCGGCAGTGGCCTGGCATCAGCTGGTGCGCAGGGACGACCTGCTCAAGCGGATGTGGTGACGTGATGGCGTGAAGCGCAGCGACGATGTGATCGGGTGAGGGGCGGCACGACGCTAGTCGCGCCGCCACGGACCATCACTCGAGAATATGGAAGCCATCGAGATAGCGTTCGTTGAGGGAGAGGCCGAGCCCCGGCACGTCGTCGGCGAGATCGAGATGCCCCTCGACCGGTTCCGGGTCGCCCTCGAACAGATAGTAGAAGAGCTCGTTGCCGATCTCGACGTCGTGTACCGGAAAGAACTCCGACATCGGCGAGGCCAGTGACGCCATCGTCAGGTGGTAGTTGTGCATCTGCCCGGCATGGGGGATTACCGGCACCTCGAACGCTTCCGCCATGGCGTTGATCTTGCGCGCCACGGTGATGCCGCCGACCCGATTGGTGTCGTACTGGATCACCGAGACCGCGCGCTTCTCCAGCAACTGACGGAAACCGTGGACGGTGAACTCGTGCTCGCCGCCGGAGATCGGCATCGGCGCGATGCGATTGAGCTCGGCATAGCCATCGACATCGTCGGCGATCACCGGCTCCTCCAACCAGCGCAGCTCGAACGGCTCCAGCCTGGGCAGCATCCGCCGGGCGTAGTCGAGATTCCAGCCCATGTAGCAGTCGGCCATCAGGTCGATATCCTCGCCGATCACCTCCCGCACCGCGGCGACGCTCTTGAGGTTCTCGCGCATGCCTTGCGGCCCGTCCTTGGGGCCGTAGCCGAAACGCATCTTCATCGCCTGGAAGCCCTGGTCGAGGTAGCGCTGCGCCTCCGCCTGCATGGTGTCGAGATCGTCGTGGTAGAGCTTGGAGGCGTAGCAGGGGATCTTCTCCTTGGTGCGCCCGCCGAGCAGCTTGAACACCGGCTTGTCGAGCGCCTTGCCCATCAGGTCCCAGATCGCGATATCGACGCCGGAGATCGCCGCCATGCCGATACCACGCCGGCCCCAGGCCAGCGTGGCGCGGTACATGCGCTGCCACAGGTATTCGTAGTCGAACGGATCCTGCCCCAGGATCAGCGGCGCCAGATGCTGATCGACGATGATCTTGGCGACCCTAGGGGCCAGCGCCACGTTGCCCAGGCCGACCAGACCGCTGTCGGTTTCGATCTCGATCACCGCCCAGCCGTGGAAGCGAAAGCTCTGCATCGCATCGCCGCGATCCCACAGCGCATCCATGGCGTTGGTGCAGAAGTGCGCCTTGGGCGGTACCGTCTCGCCCTTCCATTCGAATACGCGGGCGCGGACTCGAGTGATTTTCATTGCATGACTCCTGTTCATTGAGGGATGTCGTTGGCGTTTTTCTCTCAACCCACGAAGGCGTTGGCGATCAGCAGCGCCACCAGGCCGGTGGCCCAGCCCAGCGTGGTCGGCACCGACAGCACCAGCAGCTGATGCTTGGCGGTCTTGACCCCCAGCAGCCGGTTGACCACCCAGAAGTAGCTGTCGTTGAAATAGCTGAAGAAGAGCCCGCCGAGACACGCCGCCTGGGCCGCCAGCACCATGTTGACGTCCGGCATCGAGGCCAGGATCGGCGCCGAGATCGATGCGCCGGTGATCATCGACACCGTGCCGCTGCCCTGCACGAAGCGCACCAGCGTGGCGATGAGGAACGGGATCAGAACCGCCGGCAGCGCCAGCCCGGCGATGCTTTCGCCAATATAGTCACCGGCGCCACTGGCCCGCAGCACGGCACCCAGCGCGCCCCCGGCACCGGTCACCAGCAGGATGATACCGGCGCTTTCGACGCCCTTTTCCAGGTGCGCCAGGACCTGGTCCTTGGGCATCTTCGGCACCAGCCCGTAGACCGCCACCAGCACGCCGATGCCCACCGCGATCACCGGGTGGCCGACGAACTGGACCACCTGCACGAAAAGGCCCGGCGCATCGCTGTCGCCCACCACGGCGGTGACCAGGGTGTTGAAGAAGATCAGCGCGATCGGCAGCGCGATCGGCAGCACCGACTTGAACAGCGTCGGCAGCTCGCTTTCCTCGAGGGGCGCCGCGAGCGGGTCGTCTTCGGTATCGCGCTTGAGCGAACCCGGCACGTCGCGTTCGATCATCGCCTCGATACGCGGCCCCATGAAGCGGGCATAGAGCACCATCACGATCAGCGCCGGCGCGGTGAAGACCAGGCCCCAGGCGATCTTCAAGCCGATATCCACACCGAAGATACCGGCGACGCCCAGCGGACCCGGCGTCGGCGGTACCGCGCTATGAGTGACCGCCAGCCCCGAGGCCAGCGCGATACCCAGCGTGAGTACCGAGCGACCGCTGTTGCGGGCCAATGCCCGCACCAGAGGATTGAGGATCACGTAGGCGGAGTCGCAGAAGATCGGGATCGAGACGATATAGCCGGTGAGCGCCATGGCCCAGTCCTCGCGCTCCTTGCCGAGCAGCCTGAGGATCGAATAGGCCATGCGCTGGCCGGCGCCCGAAACTTCGAGAATCCGCCCCATCATCACCCCGAAGCCGATGACCAGGCCGATGGTGGAGAGCGTCTTGCCGAAACCGGTAGTGATGGCATCGATCACCGCGTTGGGCGACATGCCGCCGATCAAACCGGCGATCGAGGCGGCGATGACCAGGGCGAGCAGCGCGTGAACGCGGGTCTTCAGCACCAGCGCGATCATCACGAAGATGGCGATACCCAGGCCGATGATGACCTGGGGGCCTGCGACAGCATCTGTCATGGCGTGAACTCCTTGTGGGCTTTATTGAGTGTTGTTGCCTGTGTGGTTCAAGGAACGGCGCTATCGGGTGCGGAGCGTCTCTTCGGGGAGCGTTTCAGTCATCGAGTTCGTCCCCGCGCTCGTCGTCGAGATAGGCGTGGATGATGGCGTCGAAATCGCCGTCGGCCTGGAAGCCGAGACCCAGCGGCCCCTCGACCTCCAGCCCGCCCGGCCAGCTGGCGACGATGGCGTCGATGGCGGCGTCCGGCTCGAATCGCACCAACTGGCGGGCCGAGGGGCCGGCCACGCGCTCCAGCGCATCCAGCATCTCCGCCACCGTCACCGTGATGCCGGGCAGGTTGAGCGTGCGCCAGTTGCCCAGCGCCGCCCCCTCGAGCGACAGCGCATGGACCAGGTTGGCGACCACGGTGCGCGGCGAGGAGAGCCACAGCGGCAGCTCGTCGGCAACCGGACAGATCGCCTCGACGCCGGACAGCGGCTCGCGAATGATCGAGCTGGCGAACGACGAGGCCGCCCGGTTGGGCTTGCCGGGGCGCACCACGATGGTGGGCAGGCGGCAGACACGGCCATCGACGAAGCCGCGACGGCTGTAGTCGTTGACCAGCAGCTCGCCCATCGCCTTCTGCGCGCCATAGGAGGAGCGCGGCTGCGGGCCGATCGCCTCCGCCACCGGCTGCGACAGCCCCGGCCCGAACACCGCCAGCGAGCTGGCGAACAGGAATCGCAGCCGCGTCGGATGCGCCCGGCACGCTTCCAGCAGCGTGCGCGTGGCGTCCAGGTTGACCCGCATGCCGAGCTCGAAGTCGGCTTCCGCCTGGGCGCTCACCACCGCCGCCAGATGGCAGACGGCGCCGGTGTCGTCGCCAAGCGCTTTCGCTATCAGCGCCGGATCGGCGACGTCGCCGGTGAGCGATTCGACCCGATCGTCGGCCACCGGGCACGCTGCCAGATCGATCGAGGTGATTCGCGTGATGCGCTCCCCATCGATCGGGGCACCTTCGTCCAGCAGGCGCTGAATCAACCTCGCGCCAAGAAAACCGGCGCCTCCCGTCACGATCACATGCATCCGCTCTCTCCTGATTGCCGTTGGTTGTTGCGCATCCCCGCGGCCGTCGATCGTCTCGAATTGACCAAAGGCGAATTGCGCTGCCCTTTGCGATTTAACATCTTGTCTGACAAATTTAACGCGCAGGCAATATCGCCATTGGTCGGAGAGCCAGCCGAACGCCGTTGCCACGGCTTTCAGCGCCTCGCCCTTCGACGAACGCATGAGGAATTCTGCATCGTGAGTGAAGACACGGAACAACCATCGCGCGGCCCGCAGCTTTCCGAACAGGTGGCCCAGCGCCTGAGCGATGCCATCCAGGCCGGCGAATGGGGACGCGGCGCGCGCCTGCCCACCGAGGCGGCGCTGGGCGAGCGCTTCGGCATCAGCCGCTCGGTGGTGCGCGAGGCGATCTCGATGCTGCGCAACGGCGGCCTGGTCACCTCGCGTCGCGGCAGCGGCAGCTTCGTCGCCGAGTCGCCCACGGTGTCGCTGCGCCTGGCGATCCCCGATCCCGGCCTGCAGTCGGTGGTCGAGGTGCTGGAGCTGCGCCGGCCGCTGGAGGTGGAAGCCGCACGGCTGGCCGCCGAACGCCGTACCCCCTCGCAGCTGCGGCGCATCCGCAACGCCATGGTCGATATCGATGAGGCGGTCGAAGCGGGGCTTTCCGGCGTCGATCAGGATCTCGCCTTCCATCGCGCCATCGCCGAGGCGGCCAATAATGCCCACTTCACCGCGGTGCTCGATTTCTACAACCGCTTTCTGCACCACGCGATCCGCGTAACGCGTACCAACGAGTCGCTGCGCGAGGCCTTCATGCAGCAGGTGGTCGCCGAGCACCAGGCCATTCTCGACGCCATTGCTGCCGGTGACGCCGAGGCCGCCGCCCGCGCCGCCGCCACGCATCTGGCGCACGCCGAGGCGCGACTGCGCCAGGCACCAACCGATCTGATCGAGCGCGTGGAAGCGCAGCGCGGATCGACTTCGACATCATCGACAGAACCCACGGGAGGCAATTCTCAATGAGCACCACACAACGACCGCGCGTCGGGGTCATCGGGCTGGGCTCGATGGGGATGGGCATGGCCACCTCGCTGGTCAAGGCGGGCTTCGAGACCTGGGGCTGCGACCTGCGCCCGGAGGCGCGCGCGAGCTTCACCGGGGTCGGCGGTCGCGCCGTGGCGACTCCCGCCGAGATGGCCGCCGCCGTCGAGATCGTGCTGACCGTGGTGGTCAACGCCGAGCAGACCCGGGCGGTGCTGTTCGGCGATGACGGCCTGCTGCCGGGGCTCGCGCCGGATAGCCTAGTGATCTCGTGTGCGACCTGCGCACCGGATGTGGTTCAGGCGCTGGGCGTTGATCTCGCCGCCCACGGCATTCACCTGCTCGATGCACCGATCTCGGGCGGTTCGGTCAAGGCGGCCGCCGGTCAGCTGACGATCATGGCCTCCGGCCCCGGAGCGCTATTCGCGCGTGCCGAAAACGTGCTCGATGCCCTCGCCGCCAAGGTGTTCCGACTGGGCGATGGCCTGGGCCAGGGTTCGCAGGTGAAGCTGGTCAACCAGTTGCTGGCCGGGGTGCATATCGCCGCCGCCGCCGAGGCGATGGCCTACGGCATTCGCGGCGGCTGCGACCCGCAGACGCTCTACGAGGTGATCACCCAGAGTGCCGGCAACTCGTGGATGTTCGAAAACCGGGTGCCCCACATCCTGGCCGGCGACTACACCCCGCACTCGGCGGTGGATATCTTCGTCAAGGATCTGGGGATCGTTCACGATACCGCCCATCGCGACAAGTTCCCGCTGCCGCTGACCGCCCAGGCGCTGAGCCAGTTCACCCTGGCCTCGGCCCAGGGGCTGGGCCGAGAGGACGACTCGGCGGTGGTCAAGGTCTATCCCGGCATTACCCTGCCCGGCACGGCGGCCAACGATGCCGGTTTCGGTAACGGCGATGACTCTGGCAACGGCCCCGATCTCGACGACGGCCCCAACGCCGATCCCAACGATCATGGAGGTGCTTGAGCGATGGCGAATTCTCTTTCAAAAGCGGATGAGCGACGGCCCAGCACGCGGCCCATCCTCGGCTGTATCGCCGACGACTTCACCGGCGCCACCGATCTGGCGAGCATGCTGGTCAGCGCCGGCATGCGAACGCTGCAGACCATCGGCATCCCCGAGACGCCGCTGGAGGCGGATGCCGACGCCGTGGTGGTGGCGCTGAAATCGCGCACGATTCCGGCGAAGGAGGCCGTCGACCAGTCGATCCAGGCGCTGGACTGGCTGCGCGAACAGGGCTGCGAGCAGTTCTACTTCAAGTACTGCTCCACCTTCGATTCGACCCCGGCCGGCAATATCGGCCCGGTGACCGAGGCGCTGATGGAAGCGCTGGGCACCGACTTCACCGTCGCCTGCCCGGCCCTGCCGGCCAATCGTCGCAGCGTCTTCAACGGCTATCTGTTCGCCAACGGTGTCCCCCTCAACGAAAGCGGCATGCAGGCCCACCCGCTGCCACCGATGCCCG
>NZ_CEXLVS010000025.1:0-25267 GCF_982684285.1 Salinicola sp.
ATGGTCAACGCCGATCCCGATTTCCGCGATCACGCCAAGGTGGTCAATGGCTGCTCGGAGCTGTTCACCGAGGTGCTGGGCGAGGCCGGTTACCATGCCCGCTCCGCCGTCGGTATGGGATCGCTGCCGCTGGGTGTGGTCGTCGAAATCGAGGCCATCATCGCCATCAGGTCGTGAATCGCCATCAGCAGTAGAAGATACGATGCGTTCCTTTCAAGACAATAATAACGGAGATGTCACATGCTCGATCTGCTCAACGAGTTGCTCTGGGGCAAACTGCTGCTGGTGCTACTGGTCGCCGTAGGCATCGGTTTCACGGTCGCCTCGCGTGGCGTCCAGTTTCGCTACTTCGGCCGCATGTTTCGCGTGCTCGGCTCGGGCCAGGCCTTCAAGCGCGAACAGAACGGCCACCTCAGCTCCTTCCAGGCGCTGGTGCTGTCCGTCGCCGGCCGCGTCGGCGGCGGCAACATCGCCGGTGTCGCGGTCGCCATCACCTTGGGCGGGCCCGGGGCGATCTTCTGGATGTGGCTGGTCGGCCTGATGGGCATGGCCACCAGTTTCCTGGAGTGCACCCTGGCCCAGACCTACAAGCAGGCCGAAGGGGATGGAACCTACCGCGGTGGGCCGGCGTACTACATCACCCGAGGGCTCGGTCCGCGCTGGAAGTGGCTGGCGAATGTCTATGCCGTACTGTTGCTGCTCACGTTCGGCCTCGCCTTCACCGGGGTGCAGTCCTACGCTGCGGCCACCTCCCTGGCGGACGCCTTCGGCTTTCCGGTCCTGGCTTCCGGCATCACGCTCGCCGTGATCGTCGGGCTGATCATCTTCGGCGGCATCAAGCGCATCGTCCGTATCTCCGACCTAGTGGTGCCGGTGATGGCCGTGGGCTACCTGCTGGTGACGCTGGTCGTGCTGGTCATGAACGTCGACAAGCTGCCCGGGGTGATCGCGCTGATCTTCCATAGCGCCTTCGGTCTCGAACCGGCGGTGGGCGGCGGCATCGGCGCTGCCATCATGATGGGGCTCAAGCGGGGACTCTTCTCCAACGAGGCGGGGTTGGGCAGTGCTCCCAACGTGGCCGCGGTGGCCTATGTGCCCCACCCGGTCAACCAGGGCATCGTGCAGGCCTTCTCGGTCTTCATCGACACCCTGCTCATCTGTTCCTGTACCGCCTTTCTGATCCTTCTCAGTGGGGTCTATGCCCCCGGCATGGACAGCGACCTGAGTGTCGTGGCCCTGACCCAGGCGGCCATGGCCGAGCATGTCGGCGCCTGGGGCAGGTCATTCGTCAGCGTCGCGCTGCTGTTGTTCGTCTTCAGCTCGATTCTCTACAACTACTATCTGGGCGAGAACAGCCTGTATTACTTCAGCCCCAATAATCGCTTGCTGACGACGCTCTATCGGGGGTTCGTGGTGATACTGGTGGGCTGGAGTGCAACCCGCGACCTGAGTTCGGTATTCGGCTTCGCCGACGTGACCATGGGGCTGCTGGCGGTCGCCAACCTGGTTGCCCTGATTCTGCTGTTCAAGCCGGGCCTGGCCATCCTCAAGGATTATGACGACCAGGTTCGACAGGGCATCGACCAGCCAATATTCGATGTCAGGCAACACCCCGGGCTCGATCTGGATTTGAAGTCCTGGGAAATAGAGCCAGGCGATATCGGGGTCGCCCAGCAGGGTATGAAGGGTGACTCCGCACTTCCCGATGGCTGAGTCATTACGCGAAGCAGCCCCGATAGCCCTTCAGACAGGCCACTATCGGCCAATGGCGGCGGGGCGGAATCATCATCACGAAGAGAGGAATACCATGTCTTATCAATGCGTCAAACGCCTCGGGCTCGTCGTCAAAAAGTCCGGCATGTCCCAGGAAGCGTTCGAGAAGCACTGGCTGACCGTGCATGCGGATCTTTGCAAGCAGTTGCCCGGCATGCTGCGTTATTCGGTGAACCTCGTCAGCCGCGAGGAGTTTCCCGAGTTCGGCTATGACGGTTTTTCCGAACTCTGGTTCCGTTCCGAGGAAGAGTTGAACGCGTCGCTCGCCAGCCCCGAGGGCAAGACCTTGCTGGCGGACCTGCCGAACTTCACGGAATCCATCTACCCCATACTGAGTCACGAGTATCAGCATATCTGGTCCGGCCAGTGAAGGATTGAACCTCGGGCGTGGCGCGTGGGTTGGTGGACCGGCCGCCGCAGCGCGGCTTTGCTTACCGAGCCTATTTCCCCGCCGGTCTGCGGCGCAGTGACGGCAGCCTTCCGGATAGCCGACCATGGCTGTACGTACCCATCTCCCTCACTCATCGATTGATTCAGCGCTTCCCTAACGAATGCCTCGAGCTGATGGGCTCGAGGCGCTGGCGAACATGTCCGCGGTCATCGAGGACCGTGGGCCTGCGCCCCAGGCCTGGTTCGTATTGCCGATCATCACCGTGGTGTTCATCAACATCTTCAATCCACTGATCGTCACGCTGTTCATCAACCTGTTCGCGTGACAGCTCACGGGAAAATATTCTTAAAAAGAATGTTTAAAGATACGAAAATATCGCTTTTTTGAGTTTATGGCCGTCGCTTACCGTAATCGAAACCGTAAGCCCGGAGTCCGACATGAACCCACCCTCCATCGCGTCCCGCGTCCCTGATCTGGCCGATCCCGCACTCGTCGAGGCGCTTCATGACATCGTCACACCGCATCTGAGCGACAACCTCGATCGCTTGAGCGGCATCCGCGGGCTCACGCCCTACCACGACGGCACGAAACTGGTCGGCACCGCGTTCACGGTCAGGTGCCGTCCCGGTGACAACCTCTATGTCTACCAGGCACTGACGCTGATCCGTCCCGGGCATGTCCTGGTGCTCGAAGGCGGGGGACATCTCGACAACGCGCTGATCGGCGAACTGATCAAGCTTTACGCCCAGCAGCGCGGCTGTGCGGGGTTCGTGGTCGACGGCGCCATTCGCGACGTCGAGGCGTTCGCCGGCGACAGCCTGCCGTGCTACGCCCGGGGTGCCGTGCATCGCGGCCCGTACAAGCACGGCCCCGGCGCGCTCAACGTGCCGGTCTCGGTCGGTGGTCAGGTGGTCAATCCGGGCGACATCGTCGTCGGCGATGCGGATGGCCTGGTCACGTTTTCACAGGCGGAAGCGGAGTCGCTGATCGCGGCGGCCCGCGCCAGCGCGCGCAAGGAGGCCGGCATCATGGAGGAGATCGCCACCGGCGCGCACCACCAGCGCTGGCTCGACGCAGTACTGTCGGCGCAGGGGCTCGACTACGGCAGGGAGCCCGCATGAGCCAGCCGTTTGCCGATCGCCTTGCGCGCATCCAGCCGTCACCCAGCGTCGAAGCCAATGCCCGCGTCACCGAACTGCGCGCCCAGGGCAGGGACATCGTCAACTTCACCATCGGTGAGCCCGATTTCGATACGCCGGCACACATCGCCGAAGCGGCGATCGCGGCGCTGAAAGCGGGCGATACCCACTACACGCCGTCGGCGGGCACGCCGGCGCTACGTCAGGCGGTGGTCGACAAGCTCGCACGTGACAATGGTCTCGACTACACCCGCGACGACGTGGTGATCGGTGCCGGAGGCAAGCACATCCTCTATCACGCCCTGGCGGCGACGCTGAACCCCGGCGACGAGGTGATCGTGCCGGCGCCCTATTGGGTCTCCTATCCCGATCTCGTCGCGCTCAACGAAGGCGTGCCGCGCATCGTCGCCTGCGATGCCTCGTCCGGCTTCAAGCTCACCGCGGAGGCGCTGGCCGGTGCGATCACCCCGAGAACGCGCTGGCTGGTGCTCAATACGCCGTCCAATCCCACTGGTGCGGTCTACAGCGAGGCGGAACTTCAGTCGCTGGCCGATGTGCTGCGTGAACATTCGCGGGGCGGGGTGGTCTCCGACGAGATCTACGAGCACTTCGTCTACGCCCCGGCCCGCCATCTCTCCCTGGTCAACGTCGCGCCGGATCTCAAGGCACGCACGCTGATCGTCAACGGCGCTTCCAAGGGCTACGCCATGACCGGCTGGCGCATCGGTTTCGGCGCCGGGCCGCGCGATCTGGTCCGGGCGATCGTCAAGCTGATCTCGCAGACGACGACCTGCCCGAGTTCTCTCAGCCAGGCCGCCGCGGTGGCGGCCTTCGCCGGCGATCAGGCGCCGGTGCGGGAGATGGCCACTCGCTACGCCGAGCGGCGTCGGCTGATGCTGGAAGGGCTCCAGTCGGTGATCGGGGTGAGTGCTTTCGCACCCTCGGGTGCCTTCTACGTCTATCTCGATGTCGAGGGGCTGATCGGGCGAGAGACGCCGACGGGGCAGCGGCTCCAGAGTGACGACGACGTGGTGCTCTACTGGCTCGAATCGGTCGGCGTGGCTGGGGTCAGCGGCCGGGCCTACGGCTTGTCTCCCTATGTCCGGCTCTCCTTCGCCATCGGTGAAGCGGCGATCCAGGAAGGGTGTCGGCGGCTCGGCGAGGCGTGTCGGGCGCTGCGCTGACGCCAGTTCCGTCAAGCGGTAACGATCTAACAATTCACAATGATGACAACGAGGCTCTCATGAGAATCGCCATACGAGGAGCGCGGGGCCTTCCTGCGCGCATTTTCATCGGTTTCGTGCTGGGGATCGCCTGCGGTTTGCTGTTCTCTGATGTCTCCCTGGCGATCAAGCCATTGGGCGACGCCTTCATCAGTGGCATCAAGATGCTCATCGTGCCGATCATCTTCTTCTCGGTTGCCGGCGGCATCGCCAACATGGGCGATGTCCAGCAGCTCAAGCGGGTAGGCGGCAAGACGCTGGTCGTCTACACGGTGATGACTGTCGTCGCGGGCGCCATCGGCCTCGCGGTGGCCTCTCTCATCCAGCCGGGGCAGGGACTCGAGCTCACGGCGAGCGCCCCCGCCGGTGCCGCGCCGGCGGGCCTGGACATCGGCCAGTTCCTGCTGAAGATGATTCCCAGCAATCCGGTCGAGGCGATGGCCAGCGGCAACGTCATCCAGTTGATCGTGTTCACCATCCTGGTCGGTGTGGCAATGGTCATGCTGGGGGAGCGTGCCGCCAGGCTGCGCGCACTGTTCGACGAGGGCGCGGCGGTCTCGTTTCGTATCCTCGACATGATCATGGCCGTCTCTCCGCTCGGCATCTTCGCCCTGATGGCCTACGCGGTCGCCAACTACGGCATCGATATCTTCGGCCAGATCGGCAAGTTCGTGCTGGCGGACTACGCTTCGCTGCTGGCGGTCTGGGTGGTGGCCTCGATCCTGCTGGTGCTGTTCACACGGATCTCCTACGCGCGCTTCGTGCGCAAGATGGTGCCGATCTGGCTGATGACCCTGTCGACCACCAGCAGCAACGCCACGCTGCCGGTGACGATGAAGGTCACCAACCGGGACCTCGGTGTGCCGCAATGGCTGTGCTCGTTCATGCTGCCGCTGGGCGCCACGATCAACCTGATGGGGGCGGCGGCCTACCTGTCGGTGCTGGTGGTGTTCGCCGCGGGCTTCTACGACCTGCCGCTGAGCCTGTCGCAGATGGTGAACGTGATCTTCATCGGCACCATCCTGTCAATGGCGGCACCGGGCATACCTGGCGGCGGCATCGTCATGGGCACGCTGATACTGCAACTGATGAACCTGCCGTTCGAGCTGGTCGGCGTGATCGCCGGCATCTATCGCATCGTCGACATGGGCCACACCACGCTCAACGTCTCCGGGGACGTGATCGGCGCGCTGCTGGTGGCGAAGAGCGAACGCCTGCTGGACACGCAGCGGGCGGCGTCGCCGGTGGCCGCCCCGCACCCCGCCGACGGTGCCTCCTGAAGAGGGCATCCGCCGGCAACGACGTCAGTAAGCGTTGAAATAGAGCTGGTCGAAGCAGCAGGCCTGTTTCGCCAGCTCGACGATCGCATCGTTGAGATTGGCCTGGCGATCGGCGCGGTAGAGCGCGCAATACCGCACGCGGGGCAGCCCGGGCGCGGTGTTCAGCACCTGGAGCATTCCGCGGTCGATCAGAAACTGCAGACAGTGGCGGGGTAGATAGCTGATGCCCACCCCGGCCAGGGTCAGGCCCACCTGCGCCAGCAGATAGTCGCTGACGAGGGTGTTGCGCAGCCGCACTCCATGCTGGGAGAACCAGCGCTCGTAGACCAGGCCGGTGCCGGAGTGGCTGCCCTGGGAGAGCACGGTGAACTCGGCGAGTTCCGCCAGCGTCAGGGTATGGTCCGCCGCCACCGTGCCGGGTGCCGCCATCCAGGCGTTCTCCACGCTCTTCAATGGCTGCGACACGAAGCGCGTATCCGAGAACACGTCGGGCACCACGATCATGTCCAGCTTGTCGTGTTCGAGCTTGGCGAACAGATCGCTGCTGAGCTCGATGGACGGTTCGATGTTGAGCCGGGGAAAGCGCCCGCGAATGCTCTCGATCAGTTGGGGAAGCCAGGTCAGGCCGGTGAGTTCGGTCACGCCGATACGAAAGTGACTCTGGATCACCGACTCGTCGCTGATTCGCTCGAGCAGGTGATCGCGTCGCTCCAGCAGTTCCCGCGAGAGCGTCAGCAGCTCGGCCCCCTTGTCGGTCAGACGCGCCGAACGCCGGCTGCGGTCGAACAGCGCCACGCCAAACGTCTCCTCGAGCTCCTGGATGCGTTTTGAGATCGCCGACTGGGTGGTGTGCAGCTTGTTGGCCGCGGCCTCGAAACTGCCCAGCTCACTGACCCAGTAGATCGCGTCGAGCTGCTTGAAGGTGATCATGGGAAAATCCTCGGCCCTGGTGCTGCAGATATCATTCCAAAAAAGAATGCTTTCCGTTGAAAAGATATCGCTAAAAATTGACGTTGACCATCTCATAGGATGGGAACGGACCTGAATACAACACCAACAAGCGGCGCTGGCCCGAGCGCGCAAGAGGAGAGTCTGCATGTCCCACCTAGCCGGTGAGGCCGCGGTCGCGGCGCGCCTGGATCGTCTTCCCGTCGGCCGTTTCCACTACCGCATGATCTTCCTGATCGGCGCCGGCCTGTTTCTGGATTCCTTCGAGATCGCGCTCGCCGCCAGCGTACTGGGCGCCCTGCTCAGCGACGGCTGGAGCACCCCATCGCTCAACTCGTTGTTCATCTCCGTCACCTTTGCCGGATTCATCGTCGGCGCCTGGTTCTCGGGCATCCTGGGCGACCGCCTGGGGCGCCGGTTCTGTTATCAGATCAATCTGGCCCTGTTCGGTTTCGCTTCGCTGGCGGCGGCGTTCACGCCCAACATGGAACTGCTCATCGCGCTGCGCTTCATCATGGGGATTGGCATGGGCGGGGAACTGGTGCTCGGCTTCGCCACGCTCAGCGAGTTCGTACCGCCGCACAAGCGGGGGCGACTGGTGGCGCTGCTCTCCTTTATCGCCCAGTCCGCGGTCTTCGTATGCGCGCTGCTGGCGATGTGGGTGATCCCCAACCTGGGCTGGCGGTGGATGTTCGGGCTGGTCGGCGTGGTCGCCATCGCCATCTGGCTGGCGCGCAAGAACATGGCGGAATCGCCGCGCTGGCTGGCGTCCCGGGGGCGGCACGAGGAGGCCCATGCGATCGTCGACGATATCGAGCGACAACTGGGCGTCCCTCGGAAGACGCCGGAGAGCCAGGCGCCGGTCAGCGCACCGCTGGCGCGCTCGTCGGTCACCGACCTGCTGCGTCCGGGGAGGCGTCGTGTCCTTGGCGTGGGGATCGCCATCATGGTGATCATCCAGATCTGCCTTTACGGCTTCGTCAGTTGGATCCCGACGCTGCTGGTCCAGCAGGGCATGGATATCGTCAAGTCGCTGCACTGGAACATGGTGATGACGCTGGGCGGGCCCGCCGGCGGTATTCTGGCGCTGTTGCTGGTCGACCGGGTCGGGCGCAAGGGCATCCTGGTGGTCGCGGCGGTCGTTGCCGCTGCGCTGGGGATGCTGTATCCGCGCCTGGGCGTCGAGTCCTGGGTGATGCTGACGGGGTTTTTGCTGCTCACCGCCATCTACGTCATCGTGGTGGTGGGGCAGGCGATCTATCTGTCCGAGTTGTTCCCCACGCGGTTGCGCATGCGTGGTACCGGCGTCTGCAACACCGTGGCCAGGATCGTCGCCACCTTCATTCCCTTCGTCGTGCCGGCGCTCCATGCGGCCGGCGGCATGCAACTGGTGACCGGGGTGCTATCGGGATGTCTGGTGGCGTTTGCCCTCATCGTGGCATTCGCCGGACATGAGACGCGCAAGCGCTCGTTGGAAGAGAGCAGTTCATGAGCCTGGCCGAACGCTACGCCGGCTTCGATCCGGTACTGCACCGCTACGGTAGCGACAGCCTGCTGATCGACCTGGCCGACGGGCCGTCGCCGGATCTGGCGCGACAGGCCTGCATCTGGCATCTGGACGAGGTGATCGCGACCTGGCCCGAGGTGGTCGAAACGGTACCGGCGGTCAACAATCTGCTGGTGGTGTGTCGCGACGCAGACGCGGTCGCGCGCATCAGCGAACGGCTGCGGCGGGGAGGGTTCGAGGGTGACGCCGGCGCCGTGCCGGGCCGCGACATCGCGATCCCGGTGCACTATGGCGGCATCGGCGGACCGGATCTGACAGCGGTGGCCGCGCACTGCGGCCTGAGCGTGAAGGCTCTTGTCGAGGCGCATTCGGCCGCCGTCTATACCGTGCTGTGTCTTGGCGCGCACCCGGGCTTCGGCTATCTCGCCGGCCTGCCCGCGGCGCTGAGCGTGCCACGGCGCGCTTCGCCGCGGGCTCGGGTCGAGGCCGGCTCGGTGGCGATCGGCGGCAGCCAGGCTGGGGTGATTGCCGCTCCGACGCCCAGTGGCTGGAATCTGATCGGGCGCACCGAGCTGACGTTCTTCGACCTGCAGGAACAGCCGCCCAACCTGCTGCGGCCGGGCGATCGGCTGCGTTTCGAGATCGCGGACATTCGCTCATGATCGAAATCCTGCAGAGCGGCGGGTTGACCACGGTGCAGGATACCGGCCGTCGTGGCCATGCCCGCCTCGGCATCGGTCGCGCCGGCGCCCTCGATGACCTGGCGTTGAGGGTGGGCAATCGCCTGCTGGGCAATCCGCCGCAAGCGGCGGGACTCGAGATCCTGCTGCCGCCGTTTCGCGCGCGGGTCGATGTCGATACCGATATCGCGGTGACCGGCGCCGGTGCCCGACTGCAAGCGGGAGGGAAACGTCTGCCGCCATGGTCGCGAATCACGCTCGCCGCGGGGGAGGAACTCGCGCTGGAAGCGCCGATGCAAGGCCAGGCGGTCTACCTCTGCGTGCGCGGCGGCATATCGGTCCCGGTGGTGCTCGGCTCTAGCAGCACCGATCTCAAGTTTGCCTTCGGCGGGCTCGAGGGGCGGCCGCTCTGTCGCGGAGATCGCTTCCAGGTGCCGGTATCGCCGGGGGCGCTACGGGCCTGCGCGGTCGCTCCTCCGGAGATGCCTGCGCTTGGCGCCTCTGGCGTGCCCGGCGTCGGGGCGGCAACGCCATTGCGGTTTCTGCCGGGCATGGAATGGTCGCGCCTTGGAACCCAACGCCAGCGTGCCCTGACCGCCAACCATTGGCGGGTGTCCCGCCACAGCAACCGGATCGGTTTTCGTCTGGAGGGAGACCCGATACCTCTGGAACGGCCGCTCGAAATGCTCTCCCACGGCGTGTTGCCGGGGCTGATCCAATTGCCGCCGGCGGGTGAGCCGATCGTACTGCTCTGTGATGCCCAGACCGTCGGTGGTTATCCCCGGTTGGGCGTGGTGATCGAGCAGGACCTGCGCCGCCTGGCTCAGACGCCGGTGGGGCAACGCGTGAGATTCCGGCCCTGCACGCCGGCGCAGGCCACCGAAGCCGAAGCGGAGGCGCATCGATGGTTTGCCGATTTCAGCCGTTGGCTGGAGGTATTCGACGCATGAACAGTGACACCTTGCCGTCGCTGTGCCGCGCGTTCGACGAGAGCGGGCTGGCGATGCTCGACTGGCGGGCACCGGGGTATCGCGTGCGGCTGATCGCCGCTGCGCGGCATTCTTCGCAGCGGCCCCCGACAGCGCCACCGGCGGTTGCGAACCCTGCCGGTCAGAGTGTGCTTCCCGAGACTAAGGGTATCGATGCCGGGCTTCATGCCGTCGCCAGCCCCGGAGTGGGCCGGGTCCGGTTCTCGCACCCGCTGATGGAGGGGGCGTTGGCCGGGCGGGGGGCAGCGGTTGAGGCCGGCGACGTCATCGCGCTGATCCAGGTCGGACCATTGATGTTGCCGGTGCATGCCGGCCTTGGGGGCACGATCACGGCACGGCTCGTCGACGAGGGCGATGCCGTCGATTTCGATGCGCCGCTGCTCTACCTGAAACCCTCGCCACCCGCACGCTGAAATCGAGAGACGTGACGCCCAACGACCCAGGAGACAGGGAATGAAGACGATCGACCTCAATGCCGACATGGGAGAGGGCTTCGGCCGTTGGAAGATGGGCGACGACGCCGGGCTGATGCAGGTCATCACCTCGGCCAACATCGCCTGCGGCTTCCATGCCGGCGATCCCGCCATCATGACTGAGACCGTGGCCATGGCCCTTGAGCGGGGCGTCGGCGTCGGGGCGCACCCCGGATTCAACGACCTGGCGGGCTTCGGCCGGCGGCGCATGCTCGATGTCGGCTACGACGAACTCAAGGCGATGATGCTCTATCAGCTCGGAGCGCTGTCTGCGATCGCGCAGAGTCAGGGCAGCCGTGTCACTCACTTCAAGGCGCATGGCGCGCTTGGCAACATGTCGGCGGTGGACGAAACGCTGTCGCGAGCGCTCGTCGACGCCGTGTTCGCCTTCGACCCGGCGCTGGTGTTCGTCATCCCGCCGTTCACCGTGACCGAGACACTGGCCGTCGAGGCCGGTCTGCGGGTCGCGCGGGAAGTGTTCGCCGACCGCGCCTACGCCGACGACGGCTACCTCCAGCCACGACGATTGTCGGGCGCCGTGATCGACGATGTCGATGTCGCGGCACGCCGTGTGGTGGAGATGGTCGAAACGCAGTCGATCACGACGCTCTCCGGCAAGCGCCTGGAGACGGCGATCGACACGATCTGCGTCCATGGCGACTCGTCCGAGTCCGTGGCGATGGCGCGCGGCGTGCGCAAAGCCCTCGAAGCCGCTGGCTGCCGGCTCGAAGGCGTAGCCAGCGGTGTCGGACAGCACTGATCCCGAACCGTCGCGTCGTCTCGCCTGGGCGACTCCGTTGCCGGTGGACGGGGCCGCCGGTTGTTCCCTCTGCCGTGCCGCCGCCAACGCCAGTTTCGAGCCTCTCCCCCTCGACCCGGCAAGGGTCGACGTCGACTTGCGGCACCTTCCCCAGCCATGGATATGGCCGCGGTGGTCAGCGAGGCCATCGCGTTGGCGCCAGCGCAGGAGGAGACTGTCACTCGTTGAACGGATGCGGTAGCGCCCTCGAATGCAAATCTGTGTCGCACGATGGGGAACGACACATCGAACATCGAGAATCCTCGAAGCGCGTTGAGCGGCTAGGTGCTGTTCAGATTCCAGGCTGGAGCCGGCTCGTCACGGCGCCTCTAGCGTTCCCTTTTCAGCAACACGGTTAGGCAGCCTCCGGTACTAGCCTTGACAGATTCCCGGGGCTAAATTGGCGCTTGATGGCAGTGGGTCCGACTTCACTCCTGCCGCACCTGCCGAGGAGAAGAGAGACCCATGAGCTGGAATCCCGCATTCGAGCCCGGATGCCCCAACGATGTGGGTATCGACGCGATCGAGACATTGATCATTCCGCGCGCCCGTGACCTGGGCGGCTTCGAAGTTCGACGCGCACTACCGGCACCCAAGCGGCAGATGGTCGGGCCGTTCATCTTCTTCGATCAGGCCGGGCCGGCGGAGCTTTTGACCGGCCAAGGCATCGATGTACGCCCACACCCGCACATCGGTCTCGGTACGGTGACCTATCTTTTTCGCGGGGATTTCCATCACCGCGACAGCACCGGGGCCGACCAGGTGATTCAGCCTGGCGCACTGAACTGGATGGTCGCTGGGCGCGGCGTTACCCACTCCGAGCGCACGACGAGTGCTGCTCGAAATGCCGCCAACGGCCTGTTCGGGATTCAAACCTGGCTGGCGCTCCCCGAAAGCCACGAAGAGATCGCTCCTTCGTTCGAGCACCACGGCAAGGCAACGCTGCCGGTCATTGAAGATGGCGGTACCCATGTTCGGCTGATCCTCGGTAGCGCCTACGGCAAAACCGCTCCCGCCACGATGTTCTCCGAGACTTTCTACGCTGACGTGACGCTCGAAGCGGGAAGCCTGCTGCCGCTACCGGATGACCACGAGGATAGGGGCATTTACATCGTCGAGGGCTCGATCTCGATCGCTGGCCAGGATTACGCGGCACCTCAGATGATGGTCTTCCGGCCCGGCGACCGCATTACCGTCGCCGCCGGTGCTCACGGTGCGCGACTGATGATTCTGGGTGGCGCCACGCTCGGCGGCCCTCGCTACATCTGGTGGAACTTCGTCGCCTCTTCCCGCGAGCGCATCGAGGAGGCCAAGGCCGAATGGCGTGCCGAAGACTGGGGCAATGGGCGCTTCGATCTTCCGATCGACGACCGGGCGGAACATATACCGCTGCCGGATTGATTGGCGCCAAACGAGGAATATCGACTGGTGCGCCGGAATGATCGGGAACGAAATCAACGACTGCGCGTAGCGGGGATGGATCGCAGCGTTGCCGTGAAGACGCGGTCGACTTTGGGGATGAACCAGTCATCCCTATTTTGATGGCCGGCTACAGGCTGGCCATCGCGTTCATGGGTCGAAGCTGGAGCCGATTTTCAATGAGGTGCCAGACGATGGGCTGGGCCGTTTTCGCCCCCCAGTCCTTGTAGAAGAGGTTGATGCCATCCTGCGCCGTGATCGTCGCCATCGGGATACTCCCTTGTTCAGCGTGGTTCGGTATCGTTACCGCGCAGGGGCGGGTGACGGGCCCGGACAGGTCGCGTCCGGGGCCCGCGCCCTATCAGGTCAGCCCGCGTTGCCGGGCACCGGCGTATTGAGCAGTTGCTGTTCCCACAGATAGGCGATGCCGCTGCCGCTGAAGTGTTGGATGAGAATCTCGGTCAGCTCCTCGACATGCTCGGTGCGGGCCCAGTCGCGCTGCCATTCGCCAGCGAGCGCCATCACGGTCATCGGGTTCGCGCCGGCCGCGATCATGCGCTGGACGGCCACCTCGTGAGACTCCTTCGAAATGCCGCCTGATGCATCGGTGATCACGGTCACGTCCCAGCCCTCGCCGGCGGCCTGGATGACAGGCATTGCGACGCAGACTTCGGTCCACAGCCCGGCGATGATCAGCTGCTTGCGACCGGTCGCCTTGACCGCTTCCACCACATTCTCGTCCTGCCAAGTGTTTACCCAGGTGCGGTCGATGACTTCCTGGTCCGGAAAGACATCGGTGATCTGGGGGAATAGCAGACCACCGCGTCCCGCGATGACGCTGGTGAGAACGGTCGGCACATTGAAGGCTTTTGCCAATTTCGCCAGCGCCGTCGTGGAGTTGACCACGGCTTGCGGGTCGTGGCTGTTCAGGTTCGCGAGCTGGTAAGGCTGATGGTCGATCAGAACGAGTACCGAGTCTTCGGGACGGAGGAGCGATTCAAGGCCGTTACGAAAGGTCATGGCTATTCTCTATGTCTGTCATGATGGGTGGCGTTATCGTGCCGGGAGGCTGCGCCGCTCGCGACGCCGCCTGGATGGACATTGCCGCGCCTGAAACGGATTCGGTAGTGATCGTCCGTGTCGAGCTGTGTCGCGGAATGGGGAACGTGGAATGGATATCGAAGAACTGCAGACATTCGTGGAAATCGCCGACGCGGGAGGCGTTTCACCCGCCGCACGCCGGCTCGGTGTCTCCAAGTCGATCGTCAGCCGGCGGCTGTCGCGGCTCGAATCGGAGCTGGGTATCCAGCTTCTGGCACGAACCACCCGCGGCGCGGCGCTTACCGAGGCCGGAGCCACGTTTCGTGACTATGCAGCGAGAGTCTGCGCCGAGATCGATGTGGCCAGGGAAACGATCCTCCCCGCCGGCGACCTTCGCGGCCGCTTGCGTGTTGCCGCTCCGCTTTCCTTCGGCCCGACGCATTTCGCTCCCGTGCTGGCGGAAATGGCGCGACGTCACCCGCGGCTTCACATCCATACCAGTTACAGCGACCGCTTCGTGGACCTGATCGCGGAGGGCTACGATTGCGCGATACGGGTTGGCTACCTGCAGGACTCGGACCTGGTCGCAAGACGTGTCGGCCCGATCTCCGGGAAGCTCGTCGCCAGCCCGAGCTATGTCGAGGCGCACGGCGCGCCCGCAACGCCGGACGAGCTCGTCGAACATCAGGCCCTCATGCAAGGCACCGAGACCTGGAAACTCCTGGATGGCGACAAGACCATCACGGTTCGCCCACAGGGCAGCTTCAAGGCCGACAACGGTCTGGCCCTGGTCGCTGCGGCCGTCGCTGGGCTCGGGATCGGCTACCTGCCTGATTGCCTCACCCATGAGCACGTGGCTGCCGGCGCGCTGGTACCGGTAATGACGGACCATCCGCCCCCGCCGGCAGGAGCCTACGTCGTCCGGCCGCCAGGCCAGTATCCCTCCCGCAAGATCCGCGCCCTCACCGAACTGCTGATCGAGAGCTTCGAACAGACCCCGCAGCGCTGGGGCTTGGGTATCGACGCATGATCGGTTCGATACCTCGTCCCGGCCAGGCCTTGGCCGGCATGGCCGTGGACGCGGCTCGACCCGTCGTGGTCATGGTCGATCACTTCGACCTTGTCCTGCTCACGTCGCAAGGGCTCCATGGGCGATTGGTCGACGGGAGCTGCGTCGTTACAAGTTGATCGGCCCGGTGCTGCCCTCGACGCCGCTCTTGTCCCAGTGTTTCAGCAGCGTTTCGACGAAGCGTTCCGCGGCCGGGGAGAGCGCGCTGTCCCGGCGTCGCACCATGCCCAGGGTCCGTTTCACCAGCGGCTCGACCAGGGGGCGCTGGACCAGCAGCGGGTGCTCCTGGTCGGGCATCGACAAGCGGGGGACCGCCGCCACGCCCAGCCCGGCCTCGACCATGCCGAGCGAGGTCGACAGGTGCTGGACCTCGTAGAACCAGGTCGGTCGCTGGGTCAGCGACGAGAGTTCATGGTCCAGCAGCATCCGGTTGCCGCTCATCTTTCCCACCCCGATCAGCTTGTGCGTGCTGAGCTCGCTCCAGGTGACGCTGTCATGCGCCGCCAGCGGATGGTCGTGCCGGCACACCAGCACGAACGGCTCGACGACCAGGGGGGTAAAGACGATATCGGGGTGATGCCCGCTGAGCATGTTGATGCCGAATTCCGCCTCGCCGCTGAGCACGGCACCGAGTCCGTCGTTCGCGCTCAGGTCGAGAAGGCGAATTCGGATATTGGGATAGCGGGCGTTGTACTCCCGAATGACCGCCGGCAGGAAATAGAACGCGGCGGTGGGAATGCAGGCCAGCGTGATCTGGCCGATCCGGTTCTCGGCCAGGGCGCGAATGTTGAACAGCGCATGGTCGAACTCATCCACCAGTCGTTTGGCCTGGGGGAAGAAGTCCCGCCCCACGGTGGTGAGCGACACGCTGCGAGTCGTGCGCGCCAATAGCGGCGTACCCAGGATGGATTCCAGCTTCTTGATGCGCCGGCTCAGGGCGGGCTGGGAGAGATTGAGCGACTGCGCCGCCGCCTGGAAGCTCTCCAGTTCCGCGACCTTGAGGAACGCCTGGATCTGCTGCAGCTCATAGTTCATGACTTAAAACCCATGGTTCATGGCTCAAAACTTATAGTTCATTGGTCTAATGCCGCCTCGGCAGACGTCTCTGTAAATTGCAGCGCCTGAAGCATTTTTCTCTTCAATATCAATTGGTTGTATTTGTCCTGCCCATTGATGTGTCTAGTGCATCAATGCCCACGATAATTGCATTGGATCGCTTGATACAAGCGTGCGAGTTTGCCCTCCACCAGTGGCCGCGGGTCGGCCGAAACGTGGAAGGAACGATCTATGCAAGCCATTCCCTGCGTGCTGATGCGCGGTGGTACATCGAAGGGCCCGGTATTTCTGGGTAGCGATCTGCCCCGGGATTCTGCCCGGCGCGACGAGATGCTGCTGGCGCTGATGGGGTCGGGCAACGAGCTGGAGGTGGACGGCATCGGCGGCGGTTATCCGCAGACCAGCAAGGTCGCCATCGTGTCGCCCTCGTCGGAGCCCGGCATCGATGTGGATTACCTGTTCGTCCAGGTCATGGTCGAACAGCGGCGCGTGGATACCTCCCCCAACTGCGGCAACATGCTGAGCGCGGTGGGCCCCTTCGCCATCGAGCAGGGGCTGGTGGCGGCCCGGGGCGATGTCACGCGGGTCACGATACGCAACGTCAACACCCAGAGCGTCATCGACGCCGATATCCAGACGCCGGACGGACGGGTCACTTACGTCGGCGAGACGCATATCGATGGTGTCCCCGGCACGGCCGCGCCGGTGTTGCTGGAGTTTCGCAACGTCGTGGGAGCGAAGACCGGCGAGCTCTATCCCACCGGCCATCCACGAGACGTCATCGACGGCCTCGAGGTGACCTGTCTCGACGCCGCCATGCCCATGGTACTCATCCGGGCGGCGGATCTCGGCAAGCGGGGTGACGAGTCGCCGGCCGAGCTAGACGGTGATCGCGAGCTGATGGCCAGGCTGGAGTCGATCCGGCGACAGGCCGGGGCCGCCATGGGGCTGGGCGATGTCGCCGACAAGGTGATCCCGAAGCCCGTCCTGATCAGCGCGCCGCAAGCGGGCGGTACTCTGCAGGTGCGCTATTTCATGCCGCACCGGTGTCATCGCGCGCTTGCCATCACCGGTGCGGTGGGGCTTGCCGTGTCATGCGCCGATGCACGCGGGATCACCGACGGTCTCGCCAGCTTGCCGGACGACAGCGGACTGATGGAGTTCGAGCATCCGAGCGGGCGGTTGGGCGTCGTCAGCCATTGGCCCGCGGGGCAGCAGTGGCCGCGCTGCTCGCTGGTGCGTACCGCTCGTCGGCTGTTCAGCGGTTCGGTATTCGTCCCGGAAACGCTGGAGCTGGATGCCGCCGGCTGAGGACGTCGGACACGCCATCCAACATAAAACCAAGAGAAGGAGAGGATATGCACGCCAAGCCGAAACTCTCGCGAATGCCTTGCCGGCGCTGGTGGATCGCCTGTGCGCTGGCGCTGTTACCGCTATTCGCCGAAGCCGACGATGCCCAGCCCACGCCCGACACGCTGACCTGGACCGTGCCGTTCGGGGTCGGCGGGGGCACCGATGTCTGGGCGCGCTTCATGTCGCACTGGATGGCGCAGTCGCTGCCCTCGCATCCCGCCATCGTCATCGACAACGTACCCGGGGGCGGTTCGATCACCGGCACCAATCTCTTCTATACCCGCGCTCAGCCCAATGGCGAGGAGATGCTGGTCACTTCGGCCTCCACGCAGTTCCCGGCCATGCTCAAGGATCCGCGGGTCCGCTTCGATTACGCCAAGTGGACGCCGATAATTGCCGCGCCCACCGGTGGCGTGGTCTACGTCCAGCCGCGTTTCGGCCAGGAGACCGGCGAAATCCTCGCCAATCTGCGCGAGGAGCCGACGAAGTTCGCGATGCAGACGCCGACCGGGCTCGAGATGCCGGTGATGCTGGCATTCGACATGCTGGGCCTGGCGGTCGAGCCGGTCTTCGGCATGCGCAGTCGTGGCGAGGGGCGCCTGGCGTTTGAGCGTGGAGAGGCCGGGGTCGATTTCCAGACCACCTCTGCCTACTTCAGCAGCGTCGCGCCGCTGGTCGAATCCGGACAGGCCGTGCCGCTCTTTTCGCTGGGCGTGATGAACGAAGAGGGCGTGATCGTGCGTGACCCCGCCTTCCCCGATCTGCCCACGTTCTCGGAACTCTATCTGGCCCAGCCCGGCGCCAGCCGAGACGACGTCGCCTACGAGGTCTTCCACAAGTTCTTCGCCTCCGGCTACGCCCTGCAGAAGCTGCTGCTGGTGCCCAAGCAGGTCGACGCCAAGCTGCTGGCGGGCTATCGCGCCGGTGCCAAGGCGCTGACGACGAACGCGGACTTTCTGGCCGCCGCACGTCAGCAGGTCGGACCGTACGAACCGGTCGTTGGAGAGGTCGCCGCCAGGCAGCTGGCGTCCGCGATGGAACTCAGCGATGCCCGTCGTCAATGGGTCGTCGACTGGCTCAAGGATCGTTACGGCGTGCGGGTCGTGACGCGTTAACTGATTCGTCGTCGCCGAGACGGTATGAGGAGACAACACAATGATAGATGCCTTGGTCGCGAGTTTAGGTGAGGTATTCAGTGCCTCGCATCTGGTCTACATGGGTCTGGGGGTGATGATCGGTCTGCTGGTCGGCATCATTCCCGGGTTGGGGGGTATCGCCGGCATGGCGCTGCTGCTGCCGTTTCTCTACGGCATGGAGCCGGGGTTGGCGCTGGGCATGCTGATGGGCATGGTCGCGGTGATCCCCACGGGAGACACGTTCACCTCGGTGCTGATGGGAATCCCCGGCTCGAGCGCCTCCCAGGCCACCGTGATGGACGGCTTCCCGCTGGCCAAGAAGGGGCAGGCGGCGCGGGCGCTGGCCAGCGCCTTCCTGTCATCGCTGTGCGGCGGCGTCATCGGCGCCATCGTGCTGACCGGGTTCATCCTGGTCGCGCGGCCGCTGGTGCTGGCGTTCTCGTCGGCGGAGCTGTTCGTGCTGACGCTGCTGGGACTGGCCATGGTCGCGGTGCTCTCCGGCGACAGCCTGTTCAAGGGCATGGCCGCCTGCGGTCTGGGGCTGCTGGCCGGGGCGATCGGGACGGCGCCGGCGACCGGCGAGTTTCGCCTCAACCTGGGGGTCGAGTATCTGTTCGACGGCATCCCGCTGATCGTCGTGGGGCTGGCGATCTTCGCATTGCCGGAGATCGTCGATCTGCTCATCCGGCGCGGCAGCATCGCCCGGGAGCAGACCTCGCTGGGGCACGGATGGCGCCAGGGCATTCGCGACGTCGTCGACAATCGCGGCCTGGTCGCCAAGTGCGCCGGCATGGGGAGCCTCATCGGCACCATCCCCGGGCTCGCCGGCTCGGTCGTCGACTGGCTCACCTATGCGTTCGCATCGAAGACGGCCAAGGGCGAGAAACATTTTGGCCGGGGCGACATTCGCGGGGTCATCGCGCCGGAATCGGCCAACAACGCCTGTGCCTGCGGAGCCATGGTGCCGACGCTGCTGTTCGGCGTGCCGGGTTCGGGCACGGCGGCGATTTTCCTGGGCGGACTGCTGCTGCTGGGACTCGAGCCCGGGGTGAGCATGATCACCACCCATCTGGATCTGACTTACACCATCATCTGGTCGCTGGCGCTGGCCAATATCCTCGGTGCCGCGCTGTGCCTGATGCTGGCGCGTCCGGTCGCCCAGCTCACGCGAATCCCCTTCGTGCTGCTGGCGCCGGTGATCACCACGCTGATTCTGTTCGCCGCCTTCCAGGCCACCCGTTCGCTGGGAGACTGGTACACGCTGGTCGCCATCGGCGCCATCGGGCTGCTGTTCAAGCAGGCCGGCTGGTCCCGTCCCGCTTTCCTGATCGGCTTCGTACTCGCACCGGGTGCCGAGACCTACTTCTACCAGAGCGTGCAGTTCCATGGCATGGCGGCGTTTCTTCGCCCCGGCGTCATCATCATTTTGGCATTGATCGCGCTGGCGTTTGCCATCCCGCTGATCAAGCGGTTGCTCCAGCGCCGGCAGCAGCCGCTGGCGGTGGGTGCCGACGTCAACCGCCAGACGGCCGACACGCCGGCGCCGACCTTCGGCAAGATTGATCTGGTACTGGTCGTTGGCATGCTCGCACTGGCGGCTGGTGCCTGGTACGACGTCAGCGGCATGTCGATGATCGGCGGCATCTTCCCGATGCTGGCCATCGCGATCATGGCCGTCGGCGCCTTGCTGGCCGGCGCCCAGGCGTGGAAGGGGCAGGCGAGCTGGGTCAGCCAGCCCATCGGCCAGCCGCTGGTCTGGCTCGGCGGGCTGCTGGCCCTAGTCGTCGTCGCCTCGCTACTCGGCTTCATCAGCACCGCGGTCCTCATGACGCTGGGCTTCATCCGGTTCGTTGCCAGGGCACGCTGGTCGGCGGCGCTGCTGGTCGCCATCGGCATCGGCGCCTTCCTGCTGGGCATGCAGGCGCTGCTGAACCTGCACTATCCCATGGGCTGGCTGGACGCGATGTTGTTCTAGCTTCCCGCGCGTCTGGACCTCACGTGCCTCAGGAAAAGAACGCTGGAACCAGGACGGCACCGGTGACACCGGTGCCGTTTTTTTCGGCCTCGAGAGCGACTGTGCCCCGGAGGTATGACCGCAGGCGCCAAACCGGTCTTGGAGTTTAAAATCGATATAACGTTATAACCATTCAGGCGTTACTCTAGGGGTATGCTTTCCCAAGGAGCCGTCATGAATACCTTCGCTCTCTCCCGAGGTGATACGCATGGGGGGCGACCCGACGTCGCCGGTTTTTTCGATCCCCGCACCTTCAGCATCCAGTACGTCGTCAGCGACCCCGCCACGCGCCGTTGCGCGATCATCGATCCGGTGCTCGATTACGATGAGAAGTCCGGCGCCACGGCGACGTTCCAGGCCGATGAGCTCTTGGCCTACATCGAGCGGGAGGGGCTCGCGGTCGACTGGATTCTGGATACCCATCCCCACGCGGATCACTTTTCCGCCGCGCGCTATCTGCATGACAAGACCGGTGCGCCCACCGCCATCGGCCGGCCGGTCACGCAAGTGCAGGCGCTCTGGAAGGCGATCTACAACTGGCCGGACCTGCGGGACGACGGCAGCCAGTGGGACCATCTGTTCGGCGAGGGGGACATCTTCAAGCTGGGCGAGATCGATTGCCGCGTGATGCACTCGCCGGGCCATACGCTGGCCTCGATCACCTACGTGATCGGCGATGCGGCCTTCGTTCACGACACCCTGTTCCAGCCCGATTTCGGCACCGCCCGCGCCGACTTTCCCGGCGGGAGCGCGCACCAGCTGTGGCACTCGATCCAGGCGATCCTGGCGCTGCCCGACGAGACGCGCCTGTTCTCCGGCCACGACTACATGCCCGACGACCGCGAACCGCAGTGGGAATGCACCGTGCGCGAGCAGCGCGAGACCAACAAGCATCGCCTGAATGAGAGCAGCGAGGCCGAGTACGTCGAACTGCGCAACCGTCGCGACAGCGAATTGCCAATGCCGAAGCTGATCCTGCACGCGCTGCAGGTCAACATCCTCGGCGGACGACTGCCCGAGCCGGAGAGCAACGGCAAACGCTATCTGAAGATTCCGCTCGACGCCCTGGAAGGCGCGGCGTGGGAGTGAGAGGGCGCCACTCTGCGCATCAATAGGGCAGCGTGGCGTACCGGGACTGCCAGTGGCGCGGCCGGCGCGTTCGGTGCTAAGGTCTTGCCGTGGGAGATGGCATTCCTCCCGAGCGGCTTTCCCGATCGCTCGAACCACCGTCTATCGGTTAATGATGCCTGCGAGGCGCTTCGGTCGAGGCGTGTCAGCAGGTGTCCGTCTTTCCTTCCTGGCTGGCTCGTCTCCTCGAGCGGATCATTTTACGAAATGGATTTATCGAGGACGTCTGGTATGTGGTTGTCCGTATTGTCGATCGGCGCCGGTGCCGCGATCGGCGCGAACCTGCGGTGGCTGTTGGGTGTCTGGCTCAACGCCCTGTTTCCGGCGATTCCGCCCGGCACCCTGGTGGCGAACCTGCTGGGGGCGTGGCTGATCGGTATCGGCATCGCGTTTTTCGCGCAACTGCCCTCGTTGTCGCCGGAGCTCCGGCTGTTCGTGATCACCGGTTTCCTGGGTGCGCTGACCACGTTTTCCACCTTCTCCGCCGAGATGTTCGGCAACATCCAGGCGGGGCGCTGCGGCATGGCGCTGCTGGGCATCGGCATTCACGTGGTGGGCTCGCTCGCCATGACCGGACTGGGCTTTTTGACCTACGGCGTCATCCAGAACCTGCTGGGAGGATCGCAACAATGAATCGGCTCAAGAGCGGTTACGAGGTGATATTCATCGTGCCCGAATCACGCCGCCACGACGGCAAGCGTGTCTACGACTGGATCGTCGAGACGGCGAAGGGCCTGGGCATCGGCCGGATGACCCAGCGCGGCGACGTCGAGGGGACCGGGGCGGATGGCAAGCTGCACTCCGCCCATTTCTTCGACCTGGCCGACCAGCCCATCGAGCTGATGTACGCGATGGACGAGGAGACGGCGGAGCGCTTCGTGACGGCCGTCGAGGCAACGGGGGCGCCGGTCTTCTGCATCTGCCGGCCCGTCCACTTCGGTCAGCTGAACGACAAGAGCGGCTGAGATCGGCGCAACCGGTGGCTCCTGAGGGAGCCAATTCCGTTGGATCTTCCTCCAATGCCATTGCCAGGGTTTTATATGTCTTATATTCTGGACATATGGACATAAATTGCGTCACTCAAAGCTTTGCCGCCCTGTCCCAGGAGACGCGGCTCGAGGCCTACCGGCTGCTCGTGCGCCACGAGCCCGAGGGGCTGCCCGCCGGCGAGGTCGCGCGTCAGCTCGACGTGCCGCACAACACCATGTCGGCCCATCTTTCGGTGCTGGCGCGGGCGGGGTGGGTCGTCTCCCGGCGGCAGAGCCGGTCGATCATCTATCGCGCCGATCTTTCCCACATGAGAGAGACGATCCAGTTCCTGGTGCGTGACTGCTGCGCCGGGCATCCGGAGGTCTGTGAACCGTTCCTGTCGGCGCTGGGTGGCTGCGCCGCTGAAGACGAGCAGGGCGGCGAACGGAACCTCGAAGACAAACCGTGAGGGCGTCATGAAACCGTTGATCTATCACAACCCCGCCTGTGGCACGTCGCGCAACACGCTGGCGATGATCGAGGCCTCCGGCGAGACGCCGGACGTGATCGAATACCTGAACACGCCGCCCACGCGCGAGCGCCTGGTCGAGCTGATCTCGATGATGGGCATCACGCCGCGAGAGCTGCTGCGCCGCAAGGGCACGCCGTTCGAGGAACTCGGCCTGGACGATCCGGCCCTGAGCGATGACCGGTTGATCGACGCGATGATGGCGCATCCGATCCTGATCAACCGGCCGATCGTGGTCACCGACAAGGGGGCCCGGCTGTGCCGACCTTCGGAGCGCGTGCTGGCGCTGCTGGCCAACCCGGTGGCGACGTTCACCAAGGAAGACGGCGAGGTCGTGCGGGCCGATGAGGCCGGGCATGAGTGATAAAGACCTGAGTGCGATGAGCGATTCGGTCGACGCCGACGATCTGCCCAATATCGATCCGGAGAAGCTGCAGCCGATCGATATCGAGGCGCTGGTGGGCGCCGACGCGCCGCGTCATCCGCCGAGGATTCTGGTGCTCTATGGCTCCCTGCGCGAGCGCTCCTTCTCGCGGCTCGCCTCCGAGGAAGCGGGCCGACTGCTGCGCTGGTACGGCTGCGAGGTGCGCACCTTCGATCCTTCGGGCCTGCCGCTGCCGGACGACGCCGAGGCGGAACACCCCAAGGTGCAGGAGCTGCGGGCTCTCGCCGAGTGGTCCGACGGCATGCTGTGGGTCAGCCCGGAGCGTCACGGCGCCATGACCGGGGTCATGAAGGCCCAGATCGACTGGATCCCGCTGTCGCTGGGGGGCGTGCGCCCGACCCAGGGCAAGACGCTGGCGGTGATGGAGGTCTCCGGCGGCAGCCAGAGCTTCAATGCGGTCAATCAGCTGCGGATCCTGGGGCGCTGGATGCGGATGATCACCATCCCCAACCAGTCCTCCGTACCCAGGGCATTCACCGAGTTCGACGACGCCGGACGCATGAAACCCTCGCCGCTCTACATGCGCATCGTCGATGTCTGCGAGGAACTGGTGAAATTCACCTGGCTGACGCGGGGGCGTTCGGCCTATCTTACCGATCGCTATTCCGAGCGGGTCGAGAGCGCGGAAGCACTCTCGCGTCGCGTCAATCAAGGCACTCACTAGGCTCTGTACGAAAACTGCCTGCACTCGGCAATACGGCGTTAAAAACCGGCTCAAGATGCTCATTTACACCCCGTAAACTCCGCGCTTTCGCCGATTTTTGCCTTGTCTTGCCTTCGCTCGCCGACTTTTCGTACAAACCCTAGAACGTACTGGCTAAACGTACTCACTAAAAAGTACTCACTGAACGCAGGGGCATTCGATGCTGGCACTGGCTATTTTCGTCGTCACCCTGGTCCTGGTGATCTGGCAGCCCAAGGGCCTGGGGATCGGCTGGAGCGCCCTCGGCGGGGCGCTGGTGGCACTGCTGGCGGGCGTGGTGCAGCTGTCCGACGTCGGTGTGGTGTGGGATATCGTGTGGGATGCGACCTTCACCTTCGTCGCCCTGATCGTCATCTCGCTGATTCTCGACGAGGCCGGATTCTTCGCCTGGGCAGCACTGCATGTCGCCCGTTGGGGCAACGGCCGCGGGCACCTGCTGTTCCCGCTGGTGGTGGTGCTGGGCGCGGTGATCGCGGCGTTCTTCGCCAACGACGGTGCGGCGCTGCTGCTGACCCCGATCGTGATCGCGATCCTGCTGCGGCTGGACTTCGCGCCACCGGCGGCGCTGGCGTTCATCATCGCCACCGGCTTCGTCGCCGATTCCACCAGCCTGCCGCTGGTCATCTCCAACCTGGTCAATATCGTCAGCGCCAACTACTTCGACATCGGCTTCGACCGCTACGCGGCGGTCATGGTGCCGGTCAACCTGGTCTCGCTGGCGGCGACCCTGGGCGTGCTCTGGATCGCCTTCGGCCGTCGGATTCCCAAGCGCTACTCGGTCGAGGAACTCGATGCCCCGCGCTCGACGATTGTCGACCCGCTGGTCTTCCGCGCCGCGTTTCCGCTGCTGGCGGTGCTGCTCGCCGCCTACTTCGTCACCGCGCCGCTGGGCGTTCCCATTGCCTTCGTGACCGGGGCCGCGGCGATCGTGCTGATGGCGATCGCCGGTCGCTGGTGGCAGGGCGGCAAGGGCGCCGCCGTGTCGGTCACCGCGGCGCTCAGGGGCGCGCCGTGGCAGATCGTGCTGTTCTCCATCGGCATGTACCTGGTGGTCTACGGGCTGGGTAACGCGGGCCTGACCGACTACGGCGCCCGGGCACTGCAGTGGCTGGCCGGGCAGGGCGACTTCGTTGCCACCATCGGCACCGGATTTCTTTCCGCCATCGTTGCCTCGGTGATGAACAACCTGCCCTCGACGCTGGT
>NZ_CEXLVS010000026.1:0-25232 GCF_982684285.1 Salinicola sp.
GCAGATCCCCGAGGAGGATCGCTGGCTGGTGACGAGCGAAGGGGCCTTCTCCTATCTGGCACGGGATTTCGGGCTGCGCGAGCTCTACCTGTGGCCGATCAATGCCGACCAGCAGGGCACGCCGCAACAGGTTCGCCACGTGATCGACAGCGTTCGCGAGCATGATATTCCCGCGGTCTTCAGCGAGAGCACCGTCTCCGCCAAGCCGGCCCAACAGGTCGCCCGCGAGACAGGCGCGCTCTACGGTGGCGTGCTCTACGTCGACTCGCTGAGCGGCCCGGACGGCCCGGTCCCGACCTATATCGATCTTCTCGAGGTCACGTCCCGCACCATCGCCGACGGTCTCACCGAGGGAACCAGCCAGTGATCGAACCCGGAGCGCTCGAGCAGCCGGCCACCGCGACCGCCTCCCGACAGCGTGGGGGCGGCATCTCCGTCACTGGCGCCACCGTGACCTACCGCAATGGACACACGGCGCTTCGCGACACCAGCTTCGAGATCCCCACCGGCACGATCACCGCGCTGGTAGGCGTCAACGGTTCCGGCAAGTCGACGCTGTTCAAGGCGATCATGGGGTTCGTGCGTCTGGCCCAGGGCGACATCCGGGTGCTGGACCTGCCGGCCAAAACCGCGCTCAAGCGCAACCTGATCGCCTATGTACCGCAATCCGAGGAGGTGGACTGGAACTTCCCGGTACTGGTCGAGGACGTGGTGATGATGGGGCGCTACGGCCATATGGGCATGCTGCGCATTCCCAGGCGGGCCGATCACGAGGCGGTCGCCGCCGCGCTGGAGCGGGTCGGCATGAGCGAGTTTCGTCGGCGCCAGATCGGCGAACTCTCCGGCGGCCAGAAGAAGCGTGTCTTCCTGGCCCGCGCCCTGGCCCAGGATAGCCGGGTGATCCTGCTCGACGAGCCATTCACCGGTGTCGACGTCAAGACCGAGGAGCAGATCATCGCCCTGCTGCGCGAACTGCGCGCCGAGGGGCGGGTCATGCTGGTTTCGACCCACAATCTCGGCTCGGTGCCGGAGTTCTGCGACCGTACCGTACTGATCAAGGGCACGATACTGGCGTCCGGCCCCACCGACGAGACCTTCACCCAGCACAATCTGGAGCTGGCGTTCGGCGGCGTGCTGCGTCACTTCGTGCTCGACCAGTCCCACCCGGCCGGCGCGCCACCCCATGCCGTGGGTGTCTTCACCGACGACGAGCGGCCGCTGGTGCTGCAGAACGGCATCGCCGCGCGGCGCCACCGCGGTCCCGGAAAGGGAGGCTCCCGTTGATGGATCTCCTCCTGCCACTCGCCTATTTATCCGAGCCCTTCGGTTATGGCTACATGCGTAACGCCATGTGGGTATCGGCGCTGGTGGGCTGCGTCTGCGCCTTCCTCTCCTGCTATCTGATGCTCAAGGGCTGGTCGTTGATCGGCGATGCGCTCTCCCATTCGATCGTGCCCGGCGTCGCCGGGGCCTACATGCTGGGGCTGCCGTTCTCGCTCGGCGCCTTCTTTGCCGGCGGACTCGCCTCGGCGGCGATGCTGTTCCTCAACCAGCGCAGCAAGTTGAAAGAAGACGTCATCATCGGCCTGATCTTCACCTCGTTCTTCGGCCTAGGGCTGTTCATGGTCTCGCTGTCGCCGACGTCGGTGGATATCCAGACCATCGTGCTGGGCAACGTCCTGGCGATCACGCCCGCCGACACCCTGCAGCTGGCGGCGATCGGCGTGATATCGCTGATCGTCCTGCTGGCCAAGTGGAAGGACCTGATGGTGACGTTCTTCGACGAGAACCATGCCCGCTCGATCGGCCTCAACCCCACCGCGCTCAAGATCCTGTTCTTCACGCTACTGGCGGCATCGACCGTCGCGGCGCTGCAGACGGTGGGCGCCTTTCTGGTTATCTGCATGGTCGTCACCCCGGGCGCGACGGCCTATCTGCTGAGCGATCGCTTCCCGCGTCTGCTGGTCATCGCGGTGACGATCGGCTCGCTGACCAGCTTCCTCGGCGCCTACGCCAGCTACTTTCTCGACGGCGCCACCGGCGGCATCATCGTGGTGCTGCAGACGCTGATCTTCCTCATGGCGTTCGTGTTCGCCCCCAAGCACGGGATGCTGGCGGCGAGACGCCGGGCCGCAGCGTCGCTGGCACGGACGCCAGTGGCCGAAGCGGCGGAGTCGCGATCATGAGCTGGCTGGACACACTGCTGATGCCGTTCCAGTTCGGCTTCATGGTCAACGCCATGGTCATCGCCGTGCTGGTCACCGTGCCGATGGCCCTGCTCTCCTGCTTCCTGGTGTTAAAGGGCTGGTCGCTGATGGGGGATGCCATCTCCCATGCCGTCTTCCCGGGCGTGGTGATCGCCTATATCGTCGGCATCCCCTACGCCATCGGCGCTTTCGCCGCCGGCATGTTCTGCGCCATCGCGACCGGATTCCTCAAGGAGAACAGCCGGATCAAGCAGGACACGGTGATGGGGATCGTCTACTCCGGCATGTTCGGCGTCGGCCTGGTGCTCTACGTCAAGATCCAGTCGACGGTGCATCTCGATCACATCCTGTTCGGCGACATCCTTGGCGTAGCCTGGCGTGATATCGGCGAATCGGCGCTGATCGCTCTTGTCACCGTCGGCGTCATCGGTCTCAAGTGGAAGGACTTCCTGCTCCACGCCTTCGACCCGACCCAGGCCCGGGCGGTGGGTCTGCGAACCGGCCTTCTGCACTACGGCCTGCTCTGCCTGATCTCGCTGACCATCGTCGGCGCCCTGAAAGGGGCGGGGATCATCCTGGCCATTGCGCTGCTGATCGCCCCCGGCGCCATCGCCTTTCTGCTGACCCGGCGCTTCAGCACCATGCTGCTGCTATCCGTTGCCCTGTCGGCGCTCATCGCCTTTTTCGGCGTCTACCTCTCGTTCTTCCTCGACAGCGCCCCGGCACCGACCATCGTGCTGCTGTTCTCGATCGCGTTCGGCGTGGCCTTCGTCATCTCGGCAAGGCGTACGACGCGGCGCGAGCGTGCCCAGGACGACGCCTTCCCGGCAGCGAGGCGCTGAGCGACGGTCGTCGCCCTGGGATGTCCCGACGACGGCCGGTGTCACCGACAAATTTGGTTATGTTATAACGTATGCGTGGTAACTTTTTTCCTTATCATGTTTACGGATATTCACCTTGGACAGAAGGCGCTTCATCACCACGCTCTTGGCCACCTATTTGCTCCCCAGTACCCGGGCGCTGGCCGGCAACCCGCTGATCCCCTTCACGCTGACCGAGGACGACGAGAGCGCCAGCTTCGTCATCGAACTGGAGGGCAGCAACGAACACAACGTATTTACGCTGGATCATCCACCGCGCGTCGTCATCGACCTGCCTCAGGTCACGCGGGTGGCATCCTCCAGCGCCGCCCTTCACCAGCATGCCGGCATCGTCGAGGATGTGCGGACCGGCCAACGGGCGGGCGGCATTCGCATCGTGCTCGACCTGAAGACGCTCAAGCAACCGAAGACGCATATCCGCCAGTTGGGTGCCAATCGCTCGCAACTGATCGTCAGTATCAACGACCCCGACCCGCTGATGGCCGCGGTGACGGCCGAGGCGCAGTCCCACAACCAGCCGCGCAAGGCGATCATCGAGATCGACGCCGGCCATGGCGGCAAGGATCCCGGCTGCATCAGCGCCGACGATCATTACGAGAAATACGTCGCCTTGGGGGTCGCCGACTATCTCAAGGGGCGCCTGGACAAGGATCCCAGGTTCGAGCCATCGCTGACACGGGACAGCGATATCTTCATCCCACTGCACCAACGTGTATTGATGGCGCGGAATCACCACGCCGACCTGTTCATCTCGATACACGCCGACGCCGCACCGACCACCAAGGCCGCAGGCGCCTCCGTCTATATTCTCTCGGAACACGGAGCCAGTTCGGCCACGGCCCGGTGGCTGGCCGAGAGCCAGAACAGCTCCGACCGCTACGCCTCGACCCGGGACAGCGAGATCTATTCGGACGATCCCGACGTGCAGTCGGTGCTCATCGACCTGTCGATGCGCGGCACTGACGTCGCCAGCCAAAAACTGGCCAGGACGACGTTGAACCAACTTGGCAGCGTGACCGCGCTGCACAACGATCGCGTCAACAAGGCGGCTTTCGCCGTGCTCAAGTCGCCGGACATTCCCTCGATGCTGGTCGAGACGGGCTTCATGTCCAATCGGCAGGACTGCCGCCGGCTACTGCGCAGCGCCCACCAGCAGGAACTCGCGGAGGCACTGCATCAGAGCGTGGCCGATTTCTTCGAGGCCAACCCGATACCGGGCTGAGTGTCTGCAGTGAAGGCGAGCTTGAGCTGACGACTCGAGCCGACCCAATCGGGCCGGCTCGAAGCGTCGAGAGCCTCCGCGTGGCTCCTCCTACGGCAATACGCTGGCTAGGGAGCCGGCGCCGTCGCCACCGCCCGCGGCCGACTCAGCAGGCTCACGCCGATCAGCGTCACCGCCGCCAGCGGCATCGCCACCAGCACGCTGTTCCAGCCCATCGGCTTGCCCAGCGCGATCTCCCACACCAGCGTCATCACGCCGCCGACGATCATCGCCGACAGCGCGCCGGCCGGCGTGGCGCGAGGCCATAGCAGCGCGGCCAGGAACACCGGGGTGATCGCGGCGCCGTACATGCCGTAGGAGTACATCTGCATCGCCAGCACGCTGGGGAAGAACGCCCCCAGCACCCAGGCCAATACGCCCAGCACCACGACGGTCAGGCGATTGACCAGCAGCGCCTTGCCTGCCGGGATATTCAGTTTCAGCAATCCACCGAGAATGTCCTGGGTCAGGCTGGCCGATGCCGACAGCAGGTAGCTGTTGCCGGTGGTCAGCAGCAGCGCCACCAGAGACGCCAGCAGCAGCCCGCCGACCACCGTCGGCAGCCCCTGCTGGGCCAGGGTCATCATCGCGGTCGATGGCGTGATATCGGGATACATCACCCGCGTGGCGCAGACCAGCAGGGTGATCAGCGAGGTACATACGATCGAGGCGATGACCAGGCCCATGGCGGCTTTCTTGGCCGTGGCCGGGTCCCGCGCGGCGGCGAAGCGCTGAAACAGGTTCTGGTCGCCCAGGATCAGCAGGAACAGCGGCAGGAAATAGCCCAGCGCCTGCCCCGGGGTGAGACCGCCGAGCAGCGTCCGGTGCGTGGCCGGCAGCGCGTCCATCATGTCGCCGAGACCGCCCAGCCGGGTCAGCACCAGCGGCAAGGCGATCAGCATGCTGCCAAAGATGATGATCGCACTCAGGTAGTCGGTGTAGGCCACCGAGACCAGCCCGCCCATGGTCGCCAGACCGATCATCACCAGCGCGGCGATCACCACGCCCTGCCACACCGGCAGGCCGAACGCCAGGTTGAGCGCCTGCCCCGCTCCGGTGAACTGGTACGAGACGATGCCGACGTAGGCCAGCAGGATGATCAGTGACGCGATCGAGCGCGCCGTGGGCCCGAACCGCTCCTCGATCAGACCGGGAATCGTGGTCGCCCGCGAGCGGCGCATCTTGCGCGCCAGCAGGAAGTAGACCACCAGCGCGGCGATCGGCGTGCCGGCGAAGAAGAAGATCGCCGCGCCCGGGCCGTGCTGGAACACGAAGCTGGCGCCGCCGACGATGGAGCCCGACCCCACGAAGGTGGCCAGCAGCGTCGCGGTGAGCACCAGGGTGGAGAGCGAACGCCCCGCCACGATGAAGTCGGTATCGTCGTGGACCTTGCGTCGCGAGAAGTAGAGCCCGATGACGACCATCAGTACGATATACGCGATGACGAAGAATGCCTGCATGATCGCAGCCTCCCGTTCTTGATTGTTATACGTCGTGATTGTTATGCGTGTCGTCTTGCCGACCCGGTGCGAACGCTCGCCCCGGGCCGGCGGGACATCAGCGGTTCAGGCGATCCTTGACCGCGCGGCCGCCCTGCATGATCAGCGACAGGTGCTGGCCCTGGCCGGTCAGCAGGCTCATGTCCTCCAGCGGGTTGCCGTCGACCACGATCAGGTCCGCCCACGCCCCCGGCGCGACACAGCCGATCTCGCCCTCCATCCGCAGCAGCTTGGCCGCGGTGGAAGTGGCACTGCGAATCACCTCGTGGGGCGGCAGCACCTGGGAGCGGATCACGAACTCCTCCGACTGGTGCGGATGCATCTCGCCGAGCAGGTCGGTGCCGTAGGCCATCTCCAGCCCCGCTTCGCGCATGGTGACCAGACTTTCCAGTCCTGCCAGTCGTACGTCGTCGATCTTGGCGACGGATTCCGGCTTGAGTCCGTAGTCGGCGCCTTCGATCTTGAGCCGTTCGTAGGTCACCAGCGTGGGGCAGGCCATGGCGCCGCGCTCGGCGGCCAGGCGGGCGGTATCCGCCTCGATCAGGTTGCAGTGTTCGAGCGATCGCACCCCGGCCTCGACGGCGCGGCGAATCGCCTCGTCGGTGTAGAGGTGCGCGCTGACGTAGGTCTGGGCGTTGCTCGCCTCCTCGACGATGGTCTTCAATTCATCGACGGAGAAACTTAGAAACTCGATCGGATCGCTGGGTGAGGAGACGCCGCCGTTGGCCATCACCTTGATGAACTGGGCACCGGCCTTGATCTCCTGACGCACCGCGCGGCGCACCGATTCGACGCCGTCGCAGATCCGCCCCATCGAACCCAGGCGCCGGGTCTGGTACTGGTCGTCGCGCTCGTCATAGAAGCCGCGGTAGTCGTTGTGACCGCCGGTCTGGGAGAGCGCCTTGCCGCAGATCACCAGCCGCGGGCCGACGAAGAGCCCTTCCGCCACCGCCTGCTGGATGCCGCGGTCGGCACCGCCGACGTCGCGCACCGTGGTGAAGCCGCGCATCAGCATGCCTTTCATGATCGGCGTTGCGCGGGCGGCGACCAGCGCGTCCGGCAGCAGCGCGTTGGCGCCGAGATCGGCGGTGGTGGCGATGACGTGGACATGGCAGTCGATCAGGCCGGGCATCAGCGTGCGCCCCTCGAGATCGATCACGCGGGCGTCCTGGGGCGCCTCGATCGGCGCATCGGAGACCTGGGCGATGCGGTCGCCCTCGACCAGGACATGCACGCCGGTCCGCGGCTGCGGGGAGGAGCCGTCGACCAGGCTGGCGTTTCGGAACAGGACAGCTTGCGAGGAGAGTGCGGAGGAGCGTTCGGTCATGGCTTGGGCTCTTGTGGGTGACTCGAATACGGCTTGAGCCTACCCAGCGCCTCGAGCCCGTGAAAAGCGCTAAAAACGCATGGCAGCATGCGGTCAGCGCATCGATCCCCCGATCACTCCCCCTGCGGCGATATTTCCAGCAGCCAGCGCTTGAAACAGCGCGTGGCGACGTTCTCCCGGCGCTCGTCCGGGGTGATGAGATAGTAGCCGCCGCCGTGGCTCGCCCAGTGGTTTGACGCCACCACCAGGCGCCCACGTTCGATCTGGCTGTCGATGACGTGGCGCCAGCCCAGCACGATGCCCTGCTCGAACACCGCCATCTCGACCAGCGTCGGGTAGTGATTGAAGATCACGGCCTGGGTCGCCGGCGAGATCGTCACATCGTGATATCGAAACCAGTCGCGCCATGAAATCCACAGGCTCTGGGCATCCTCCAGGGTCAACAGCGTCTCCTGCAGAAGATGCTCGGGCTCGAGCTTCTGATGCTCGCCGAGACCGTAACGCTCGCGGCACGCCGCGAGGTAGGCGGGTGCGCAGACCGGAAAGACTTTCTCGGGAATCGCATAGGTGGTCTCGAATCCCGGCAGCGCCGCCTGCTTCAGGTAGTAGAGCCCGATGTCGAATTCGAACGACGACAGCGAGGTCACGCCGTCGCGTACGATCAGGCGCAGCTTGAAGTTGGGGTACTGGCGCCGGAAATCGCCCAGCCGGGGCGCCATCCAGAACTGGGCCACCCCGGCGGTACAGGCCACCGTCAACTCGTTCTCGCCGGTGCTCTTCATCACCTCGGCGGTGGCGTTGACGCAGTCGTCCAGGATCGAGCGCACCTGCAGCGCGTAGGTTTCGCCCGCCCGGGTCAGCGTCAGCTGGCGCTGCTCGCGGATGAAGAGCTTGCGGCCAAGAAACTGCTCGAGATGGACGATCTGACGACTCACCGCGCTCTGGGACAGGTTCAGCTCGACGGCGGCACGGGTAAAGCTCATGTGTCTCACCGCCGCTTCGAAAGCGATCAGAGCGTTGAGCGGCGGCAGCGGCGACATGCGCATGAGAAGCTCCAGGGAGGCGGCGGAGAGGGCCAGGATACGTCATCGCGCCGGCGGGAACGCTAGTCGCGATCGCGGATGAAGTCGATGAAGGCGCGCAGCGGGCCGGGTACCAGCCGGCGATCGGCGTAGTAGAGATAGGGGCCGGAAAACCGTGGCCACCAGGGTTCGAGTACCGGCATCAACGCACCGCTTTCCAGGTCGGGCCGGAGCCACTGCTCGAACAGCATGATCAGGCCGACGCCCTGCCGCGCGGCATCGACGCCGAGATCGACCCCGCCACCGATACTGACCTCCAATGGCCCATGGGGCTCGATACGGATCAGCTCTTCGCCTTTTTCGAACTCCCAGACCGCCAGGTTGCCATTGGTGAAACGGCCGTAAATGCAGGCGTGGTCGAGCAGATCCCGGGGATGTTCGGGGGTGCCGCAGCGGGCCAGATAGTCGGCCGACGCGACCAGCGCGAAACGCTGCTCGCGCGGGCCGATGGGCACGGCGATCATGTCCTGCTCGAGGCGCTCATCGTAGCGAATGCCGGCGTCGTATCCCGCCGCGAGAATATTGGTCACCGCGCTGTCGGCGGTGATCTCCACGCGGATCTCCGGGTAGGCCTTGAGGAAGTCGGGCAGGATCGAGGGCAGCACCAGTCTCGATGCGCTGACCGGCACGTTGAGCCGCAGCGTACCTGCCGGGCGATCCTTGAAGCCGTTGACCGCATCCAGCGCGCTTTCCACCTCCGCCAGCGCGGGCGACAAGCGCGCCACCAGCGCCTCGCCGGCTCGCGTCAGCGTCACCGCCCGGGTGGTGCGATGGAACAGTCGAATGCCGAGTGCGGTCTCCGCACGCCGCACCGCATCGCTCAAGCGCGAGGCGCTGGTACCGCTCAGTCTCGCGGCTTCCCGAAACCCCTTGGCTCTGGCCACCGCCAGCACGACCTGAAGATCACCGAGATCGGCGCTCATTGTGCACTTTCCCGTACGCCCTGTATGGATTGAACGGAATAGTCGCACAGCATCGGCAGGCCTACCATGCAGGACTCACAAGAGCGTCCACCATTCGTTATTCGATACAGGAGTGAACCATGTCTCTCATCGACAAGGCCGGTACATATGCCCTCGGCGATCGTCGGGTCAAGCGCCTGGGCTACGGCGCCATGCAGCTCGCCGGCCCCGGCGTGTTCGGTCCGCCCAGGGATCCGGCACGGGCGTTGCAGGTGCTAGAGGAGGTCATCGCCGCCGGTATCGATCATATCGACACCTCGGATTTCTACGGCCCCCACGTCACCAACCAACTGATCCGACAGGCACTGCATCCTTATCCCGACGATCTCTGCATCGTCACCAAGGTCAGCGCCCGACGCGATGAAACCGGCGCCTGGCTGCCCGCGCTCTCCCCAGCCGAGCTGACCCAGGCGGTGGAGGACAACCTGCGCAACCTGGGCCTGGAACAGATGGAGGTCGTCAACCTGCGCAGCATGCTGGACGTCCACGGCCCGGCGGAAGGCTCGCTGGAGGCGCCGCTGACGACCCTGGCCGAGCTCCGCGAGCGCGGCCTGATCAAGCACATCGGGCTGAGCAACGTCACCGCCACCCAGGTCGCCGACGGACAGAAGATCGCCCCCATCGTCTGCGTGCAGAACCAGTACAACCTGGCCAATCGCGCCGACGATGCGTTGATCGACCGGCTCGCCGCGGACGGGATTCCCTACGTGCCGTTCTTCCCGCTAGGCGGCTTCACGCCCCTGCAGTCGGAAACACTGTCCGAGGTGGCGCAGACCCTCGACGCCACCCCGATGCAGGTGGCGCTGGCGTGGCTGCTCAAGCGCTCGCCCAATATCCTGCTGATCCCCGGCACCTCGTCGCCCGAGCATCTGCAGCAGAATATCCAGGCGGCCGCGCTGGAGATACCTGATGCTCAAATGGCATTGCTCGATCGTATCGGCAGCGAGTAACGCGGCCGACATCGGGGCATCCGGCGCAGCGTGACGGTCTAGGGCAACGTCGCCAGGCGCTGCCAGAATTCCTCGGCAGCGGCAGGCAGCGCCGCCCTGGCCCGGGCGATGTGAATCTCGACCGGTATGTCCCAGGCCGGTCCGAGCGCCCGGACCAGTTGACGACCGCGCCACTCCGACTCCGCCAGGATGAGCGGGAGCCAGGCCATCCCCTTGTTCTCCAACGCCATCGACATCAACACTGCCGCCAGGTGGCTCGAGAACAGCGGCGCGCGCGAGGCGAACTCGGCATCGCTGCGCAGGCGGTGGGAAACGATGCGCCCCAGCCCGGAAGCGTCGGTGTAGGCCAGATACGGAACGGCGGGATCGTCCATCGGCAGGAATTCGGGATTGAAGCCCGCCGCTGCGTCCTTGCCCTCGCCGAGTTTTCTGCCCAATTCCGCACCGATCATCGGTACCAGCGTGTCCTGCGCGATCCTTCGACTCTCGAATCGGCCCGGATCGAGTCGCGTGGGCACCTCCGGGTGACGGTGGCTGAGCAGAAAATGCACCCGCCCCTGCATCAGCCTCTGCTCGCATTCCGCCATGCTCTCGGTGTGCAGCTGCAGCGCCTCGAGCGGCGCGCCCTTCTCGGTCTGACGAATCCAGCGCGGGAAGAACGTGAACGACAGCGAGTGTGTCGCCGCAAACTGCAGGGTTCGCGCGGTCTTGCCCGCCACCTCCCGAACCTCTTCGCGCAACCGATGCAGGCGGGTGGCGGACTCCAGCGCACCGCGATGCATCGCCCGCCCGGCTTCGGTCAGCGATGTCCCCTGGGGCGTTCGCGTGAACAGCGTGACGTCCATCCACGCCTCCAGCGCGCGTATTCTTCGGCTGAAGGCCGGCTGGGTGATATGGCGCGCCTCGGCGGCGCGCACGAAGCTGCCGTGCTCCGCCAAGGCGATGAAGTCCTCGAGCCAGACCAGTTCCATGGGTGGAGTCCTGTGAGAGGGTTACCAATGGCAATGCCGTTTCGGCATGTCAAACCCCGTTAATAGCATTGGCTGGCGAGTCGACGCCACCGTTATCGTGGCCTCTCCTTCCTCCACGAGTGTTCAGCCATGCGTATCGTCGATATCCGCGAACAGACCGCATCGATCGCCTCTCCTATCGCCAATGCCTACATCGATTTCTCCAAGATGACCTGTTCGGTGGTCGCGGTGGTCACCGACGTGATCCGCGACGGCAAGCCGGTGATCGGTTACGGCTTCAACTCCAACGGTCGCTACGGCCAGGGCGCGCTGATGCGCGACCGCTTTCTGGCCCGGGTGCTGGAAGCCGACCCCGAGACGCTGATCGATCACGAACACGACAACCTGGACCCGTTCGCCATCTGGAAGACGTTGATGACCAACGAGAAGCCCGGTGGCCATGGCGAGCGCTCGGTGGCGGTCGGCACCATCGACATGGCGGTCTGGGACGCCGTGGCCAAGATCGAGGGCAAGCCGCTCTATCGGCTGCTGGCGGAGCGCTACCGCGATGGTCAGGCCGACGACAAGGTCTGGGTCTATGCCGCCGGCGGTTACTACTATCCCGGCAAGGACCACTCGAAGCTGCAGGAGGAGATGCGCGGCTATCTCGATCGCGGCTACAGCGTGGTCAAGATGAAGATCGGCGCCGCACCGCTGGATGAGGACCTGCGCCGGATCGACGCGGTGCTGGAGATCGTCGGCGACGGCAGTCGACTGGCGGTCGATGCCAACGGCCGCTTCGACCAGGCGACGGCCATCGCCTACGCCGAGGCACTCAAGCCCTACAATCTGTTCTGGTACGAAGAGGCCGGCGATCCGCTCGACTACGCGCTGCAGGCGGAGCTCGCGAACCACTACGAGTTGCCGATGGCGACCGGCGAGAACCTGTTCTCGCATCAGGATGCCCGCAACCTGCTGCGCTACGCCGGCATGCGCCCGGATCGCGACTACCTGCAGTTCGACTGCGCGCTCTCCTACGGTCTGGTGGAGTATCTGCGCACGCTCGATGTCATGGCCGGGATGGGCTGGTCCAGCCGTCGCGTGGTACCCCACGGTGGCCACCAGATGTCGCTCAATATCGCCGCCGGCCTGCACCTGGGCGGCAACGAATCCTACCCGGACGTGTTCCAGCCCTTCGGCGGCTTTGCCGACGGCATCCGGGTGGAAGATGGCTACGTCGCTCTGCCCGACGTCCCGGGCGTCGGGTTCGAAGCGAAGTCGGCGCTCTACCAGGTCATGCGCGAACTCGGCGGCGAGTGAAGGTTGTGCGCATCGACGTCAAAAGATATGTTATATAATAACATTAATGATATCGATGAGCACTCATGAACCTCACCGTACCGCCGCTACCGGATGTCGCCGCTGGGCGCGAACCGGAACCCTCCCAGGGCGCGTCATACCGCGCCCTGCAACATGTCGGCATGCAGGGCATCGCCATCCGGCTGCAATGGGAGGATGGCACTCGGCTGCCGGCCACCGCCGACGTCGTTGTCGATCTCGCCGCCGGCCAGCGCGGCATCCATATGTCGCGCCTCTACCGCCTGCTCGACCGCCTCGACGAAGCGCCGTTGACGCCGGACCGGCTGGACGCCCTGGGGCATGCCCTGCTGGATAGCCAGCACGACACCAGCCAGCGCCTCTATCTGGCGCTGCGCCTCGATCTGCCGCTACGGCGCCGTGCCCTGCTCAGTGACGCCAGCGGCTGGCGCCACTACCCGCTCACGCTGGCCCTCGAGGGCAGCCATCAAGGCCTGACCCGGACCCTGGCCCTCGAGCTCGACTACGCCTCCACCTGCCCCTGCTCGACGGCACTGGCCAGGCATGCCATGGCCCGCGACTGGCGCCACTGGGCCGAGGAGCAGAACACCGCGAACCTCGACGCAGACGCGGTGGCTGACTGGATCGAACGCAGCGGCAGCTTCCCCACGCCCCACAGCCAGCGCAGCCGGGCCGCGATCGCGCTGCGCCTGGCCGAGGCGGCCCCCTTCGCGACGGCGACGCGCATCGACGCCCTCGAGCAGACCCTGCAAACGCCGGTGCAGACGCTGGTCAAGCGCATCGACGAGCAGGCCTTCGCCGAGCGCAATGGCGCCAACCTGATGTTCTGCGAGGATGCCGCGCGACGGCTGGCCGAGCAGTGCGAGGGGCAATCCGACGTGCTCGGCTATCGCGTCGACGTCACCCACGCCGAGAGCCTGCACGCCCACGATGCGGTGGCCCGGGCCGAGCGCGATTTCGAGCCCCGCTGACACGACGGGAGTGACGCCAGCGCATCGCGCGTGCCGGCGCACCACTCCGGGTTCGGCGTCCATTCGTCGAACCTAGCCGATGGTCGGACGGTCGTCGGGCCTTCCCCCTCATACAGTGTCACCAAGCCCCGGCGAGATGGGCCGGGACAGGCACTGCAGCGGGAGGGATCCATGAGTCGCTATCAGGACGAGTACCGCACCTCGATCGAGGATCCGGAAACCTTCTGGATGCGTCAGTCGCGACGCCTTCCCTGGTTCGCGCCACCGTCCCGGGCGCTCGCCTACGACGCGAGCGGACACACCCGCTGGTTCGGCGATGGCGAGCTCAATCTGTGTCACGCCGCCCTCGACCACCACGTCGAGCAGGGGCACGGCGAGCGCACCGCGATCTACTGGGACTCTCCGCTCAGCGGCCAGCAGCGGCGCTACAGCTATCGTGAGCTGCGCGACACCACCGCCCGCTGCGCCGGCGCGCTACGCGGGCTGGGCGTCACCCCGGGCGATCGCGTGGTGATCTACATGCCGATGGTGCCGGAAGCGCTGATCGCGATGCTGGCCTGCGCGCGTCTCGGCGCCATCCACTCGGTGGTGTTCGGCGGTTTCGCGCCGCGAGAGCTGGCCGCGCGGATCGAGGATGCCAAGCCCAGGGTGGTGATCGCCGCCTCCTGCGGGCTCGAACCCGACCGGGTGATACCCTATCAGCCGATCGTGCGCGAGGCGCTGTCGCGCAGCGCCCACGCGGTGGCCCACTGCGTCTACCTGCAGCGCGACGCCTGCCGCGCCGAGATCGGCCCCGACGAAGCGGCGTGGGAGACGCTGATGGCGGCGGCCGAGCCCGCCGACTGCGTACCGGTGAAGGCCACCGACCCGCTCTACATCCTCTACACCTCCGGCACCACCGGCAAACCCAAGGGCGTGGTGCGCGATACCGGCGGCTACGCGGTGGCGCTGCACTACTCGATGGAAGCGATCTACGACATCGCCCCGGGAGACGTCTTCTTCTCCGCCTCCGACGTGGGCTGGGTGGTCGGCCACTCCTACATCGTCTACGGCCCGCTGCTGCGCGGCGCCACCAGCGTCGTCTACGAGGGCAAGCCGGTGCGTACCCCCGACGCCGGCGCCTTCTGGCGGGTGATCGAGGCGTATCGGGTGAAGAGCTTCTTCACCGCCCCGACGGCCTTTCGCGCGATCAAGAAGGAGGATCCCGATGCCCGCCAGATGGAGGGCTACGATCTCTCCTGCCTGCGCTCGCTGTTCCTGGCCGGGGAGCGCCTCGACCCGCCCACCTATCACTGGCTCAAGGCGCATCTCGACGTTCCCATCGTCGATCACTGGTGGCAGACCGAGACCGGCTGGGCGATCGCCGCCGATCCGCTGGGCCTCGACCCCGTGCCGACCCGCGCCGGCTCCGCCACCTTTCCGGTGCCGGGCTACGATGTGCGCATCCTCGACCGCCACGGCGAGGAGGTGGGCGCCCTGACCGAGGGCAGCGTGGTGATCAAGCAGCCGCTGCCTCCGGGCTGCCTCGCCGGCATCTGGGGCGACCCCGAGCGCCTGCACTCGGCCTACCTGGCAACCTATCCGGGTTACTACCTCACCGGTGACGGTGGCTATTTCGACGAGGACGGCTACCTGTTCGTGATGGGCCGTACCGACGACGTGATCAACGTCGCCGGCCACCGGCTCTCCACCGGCGAGATGGAAGAGGTGCTCGGCTCGCATCCGGCGGTGGCCGAATGCGCGGTGATCGGGACGCAGGACGCGCTGAAGGGGCAACTGCCGCTGGGCCTGGTGATTCCCAAGGATGGCTTCGATGGCGACGACGCGAAGCTGGAGCGGGAGCTCGTCGCCCTGGTCAGGGAACGGATCGGCCCGGTGGCGAGCTTCAAGCAGGTCCGGGTCGTGGATCGGCTGCCCAAGACCCGCTCCGGCAAGATCCTGCGCCGCGCGCTGCGCCAGCTCGCCGACGGGGAGACCTTCGACGTGCCCGCCACCATCGACGACCCGACCAGCCTGGAGGACGTTCGCCAGGCCATCGCCACTCTGCATGGGGCCGAATCCGCGGAGCGGGATGATTGACGCCACACGCCGTTCAGGACGATTCCGACTGGGGCCCGAACAGGGCATTGAGCGGCAGGTGGGATTTCGAGAAAGGTGACTTGATGACCACGTAGTTGAAATACTTCTCGATCCCCACCTCCTGTTCGACCAGCCCTTCGATGAGCGCCTGGTATTCCGCGATGCCACGGGTCACGAACTTGAGCAGATAGTCGAACCCGCCCGAGATCAGATGGCACTCGATGCAGTCGTCGATCTTCGCGACCGCCTGCTGGAACCGATCGAAGTCGATCTGGCGGTGGTGGGAGAGCGTCACCTCGGTGAACACCGTCAATATCTCGTCGAATTTCGCCAGGTCGATCAGTGCCGAATAACCGGTGATGTAGCCCGCGGCCTGCAGCTTCTTCACCCGCATCAGGCAGGGACTGGGCGACAGGTGGACCAGTTCGGCCAGCTCGACGTTGGGGATGCGGCCATTTTTCTGCAACTCGGTCAGGATCCTGAGATCGGTACGATCCAGCTTCATTCTTGTCTCCCCCAAAGTCGGATACCTCGCGGCGGGGCCTTGGTGACATGCGATGTATCAACATATCTTCGCAACGATGCCCGAAAAGACCGGGCAAAAGATTCGCGCCCGTAACTTGCCCCCCAGGGCACGATATTGAAAACTGCAGAACGATGGAAACCCCACCCGCCAGGCGGCATAGGCGTGCCACCGGCGCCGAGGCGACGCCAACGGGAAGCAGCCCTGGACTCATGACGTCATCCAAACTCGATCGCATCGATGTCTCCATCCTGACCGAGCTGCAGCGCGACGGACGCATCACCAATGCCCAGCTCGCGGATCGCGTGGGGCTGTCGCCCTCCCCCTGTCTCTCCCGGGTCAAGCGGCTGCAGCAGGCCGGCTACATCGAGAGCTACAATGCCCGCCTGAATCTTGCCCGGCTCGGCTCGTCGATGACGCTGTTCGTGGAGATTACGCTGAGCAACCACCGCCGCGACAGCTTTCAGCGCTTCGAGGCGGTCATGGCGGCGACTCCGGAGGTGATGGAGTGCCACCTGGTCTCCGGCGGCTACGACTATCTGCTGCGCATGCTCGTGCCGCGCCTCTCCGAGTTCCAGAGGCTCATGGAGAGCTGGCTGGAGCAGGACGTGGGGATCGCACGCTACTTCAGCTACGTGGTGATGAAGACCCCGCTGAACCGGGCCGAGGTCCCGCTACGCCAGCTGATCGGGGACGATGCCCACGACGATGCCTGATCGCGACGCCGGCCTCAACCGAGCGTATGCGCGGCCAGGCCGAAGGTCCGGACCGGCCCGTCACCGCCTCTCTGCTTGCCCAGGCGCATCTGGGTGACGGTGTCGAAGGCGTCGAGTCCCGCGGCGTCGAGGAAAGCGAAGAACGTCGGACTGTCGCAGAAGGTGTCGATGCGCAGGAACTGCCCGACATGGCGCCGGAGGAGCGGCGCGATCAGCGCCGTCGCCATCGCCTCGTCCTCCGCCACCACCGGTCCGATCACGCGTCCCCGGCCGAAGTCGCGAATCAGCGCGAACCCCGCGGGCGCGCCGTCGCGTACGGCCACCGTGCCCTCGCTGACGGCGAAGAGTGCGTCCAGCACCGCGCGGCGCTCGGCCCCCAAGGCCATCTGGTCGAGCGCCCGCAACGCCGCCTGGTCCGACGCCTGAAGCGTGCGCACCGGGCACGCCGAAACCACCTCGGGCAGCGGCCCCTCGCGCACGATGCCCTGACGCTGATGGATCGTCGCCACCGGCACGAAGCCGGCGCTCTCATACAGGCGGTAGGCCGCCCGCGTCGCGTTCAAGCGCAGATCGCGACCGCCGCAATCCGCCAGGATCCGGTCCAGCAGCCAGCGCCCCGCCCCCAGCGTCTGGAGCCGCGGGGCGGTCATCATCATGCCGATCATGGCGAAATCCTCGCCCATCTCGAAATACATGCCGGACGCCAGCACGCGCTCGATCTCGTCCAGCGCGAGATACCCCCGCCCCAGCGACATCAGCAGCGTCACATCTCGCGCCCGGTGAGGCCAGGAAACGCCGACGCAGAGCTGATGGAGGTGATGGAGATCACCGCTCTCCAGCGGCCGGGCCGCGGCCACGAATGCATCCACTCTCTGCGTCGTGGAAATATCGGTAGGGTTCATGCCTCCTCCTGGAATGCCCGGTCCACGGGAGCGACGCCCGGGACGCCTTCGGGTCCGATGCTGGCGGCAGGTCGTCGCCATCGCTCACACCGGAACAGTCTAGCGGCGACCCTTCCCGGCCACCGCACGTTTTCGCCAACTCTCGCCGATTTGGCGCCGGCGGCGCCCCGCCACAGCGGAATCTGCGCTGAAGCCCGTCAATTCGGCAGATATCGCCGCCCAGTACGGCACAACGACATTCGCTGCCCCGCCGTTGTCGTAGCCTGAAGCCTTCCCTTCGAAGGAGAGGTTCATGGCACTGCTCTACAAGGCCGACCCGGTGAGAGGAGAGCGCTGGCGGGCGCTCTTCGCACGACACGCCCCCGACATCGAGTTCCGCCAGTGGCCGGATGTCGGCGATCCTGCCGAGGTGCGCTACCTGCTGGCCTGGGAGCCACCCAGCGATCTCGCCACCCGCCTGCCCGCCCTCGAGGTCGTGTTCGCCACCTCCGCTGGCGTCGATCAGTTCGATCTCTCGCAGCTGCCCGCCGGCGTGCCGCTGGTGCGCATGCTGGACCCGGCGCTGGAGACCGGCATGGTCGAGTACGCCAGCTTCGCCACGCTGTGGCTGCATCGTCGCCTGTACGACTACGTACGCCAGCAGCGCGAGTGCCAATGGCAGGCCCATCCCCTGGTCGCCGCCGAGCAGCGCCGTGTCGGCATCCTCGGCCTGGGCCAGCTGGGACAGGCCATCGCCACGCGCCTGAGCGGCTACGGCTTCCCGGTCAGCGGCTGGTCGCGCAGCCCGCGCCAGTTGCCGGGGATCACCTGTCACGCCGGTCCCGACGGGCTGAAGCGCTTTCTGGCCTCCAGTGACATCCTGATCTGCGTCCTGCCACTGACCGATGCCACCCGCGGCATCCTCGATCGCGATCTGTTCGCACTGTTGCCCGCGGGCGCAGCGCTGGTCAACATCGGCCGCGGCGAGCACCTGGTCGACGACGACCTGCTCGAGGCGCTGGCGTCGGGGCAGCTGTCGGCGGCGGTGATGGATGTGCTGAGCCAGGAGCCGCCGGCGCCGGACCACCCCTTCTGGCAGCACGAACGCATCCTGCTGACACCCCACGTGGCCGCCATGACGCAGCCGGAGAGCGCGTTCCCGGTGCTGCTTGACAACCTGCGCCGCCACCAGCGTGGCGAGCCGATGGTCGGCCGGATCGACCGCCAGCGCGGCTACTGAATCGCCGCTCCCGCCCCGGCGAGGTTCAGGCCGGGGCCTCCGCCAGCGCGAGCGGGCGGTTCTCCAGCCAGCCGGGGCGCAACTCCGGCACCGAGCCGATCAGCTTGCGCGTGTAGTCGTGGCGCGGTGCCTCGAGTACCGCTTCGCAGCTCCCGAACTCCACGCACTCGCCATGGTAGAGCACCATGACGTCGTCGCAGAGCGCGCGCACCGTCGAGATATCGTGGCTGATGAACAGGTAGGCGACGCCCAGCTCCTGACGCAGCTCCGCCAGCAGCTCGAGAATCGCCGCACCGACCACGGTATCCAGCGCCGAGGTCACCTCGTCGCAGAGAATCAGATCCGGCTTGGCCGCCAGGCAGCGCGCGAGGTTGACGCGCTGCTTCTGGCCCCCGGAGAGCTCGCCGGGCTTGCGATCCAGCAGGCCGGTGGGCAGCTTGACCAGCGCCATGAGCTCGTCGATCCGGCGCCGCCGCTCGGCACGGTCCAGGTGGAAATAGGTCTCCAGCGGCCGGCCGAGCAGCCGCCGTACCGAATGGGCCGGGTTGAGCGCGTTGTCGGCGCTCTGGAAGGCCATCTGGATGCGCCGGAACTGATCCGGCGTGCGGCCGCGCAGCGTCGGCGACAGCGGGGTGCCATCGACCTGTACGCTGCCATGGCAGGGGGCGATCAGCCCGGCGACCGCTCGGGCCAGGGTCGACTTGCCGGAGCCCGATTCACCGATGACCCCGATGGAGCGGCCCGCGTGCAGCGTGAGATCGATCCCGCGCAGCACCATCGCCGACGGCTCGCCGTCACGGTTCGGCTTGCCGTAGCCGACATCGAGCCGCTCGACCTCCAGCAGCGGCTGCCCCGCGGCGGCCGGCATCGAGTCGGCCAGGCGCGGCGGCCGGGTCGCCGCCAGCAGGCTGCGGGTGTAGGCGTGCCGGGGCCGCTCGAGAATCTCTTCGATCCGGCCCTGCTCCTGCTCGCAGCCTCCGTTGAGTACCAGTACCTGGTCGGCCATCTGGGCGACCACGGCCAGATCGTGGGAGACGTAGATCGCCGTGGTGCCGCGCTCGCGCATGACCCGCTTGAACGCGAGCAGCACCTCGACCTGGGTGGTCACGTCCAGCGCCGTGGTCGGCTCGTCCAGGATCACCAGCGCCGGATCGGTGAGCAGGGCCATCGCCGCCATCACGCGCTGCAGCTGCCCGCCCGAGACCTGGTGAGGGTAGCGCTCGCCGATGTGCTCGGGGTCGGGCAGCGCCAGATCCCGGAACAGGCCGATGGCCTTGCCCCGGGCGGTGCGGCGATCCATCACCTTGTGCAGCAGCGCCGCCTCGATCACCTGATCCATCAGCGAACGCGAGGGGTTGAACGCCGCCGCCGCGCTCTGGGCGATGTAGGCGACGCGGTGTCCGCGCAGGGCTCGCGTCGCCACCGGTGAGAGCGACAGCACCTCGGTCTCGCCCAGGCGCACGCTGCCCCCGGCGATACGACACCCGCGCCTGGCGTACCCCAGCATGGCCAGGGCGATGGTGGTCTTGCCCGACCCGGACTCCCCGATCAGCGCCAGCACCTCGCCCGGCTCGAGGGAGAAGCCGATCCGGCTGACGATGCTGCGTTCTTCCCCGCCGTCGGGGGTCGCGACGATCTCGAGGTCGCGAACGATGAGCGATTCGCCTTGCATGGGTCACTCCTTCTGCGTCGCGCGGCTGGTGGAGAGGCTATCGATCAGCAGATTGGCGCCGATGGTCAGCGTGCCGATGGCCAGGGCCGGCGCGATGACCGCGATCGCGCCCTGGCTCAAGCCGCCGATGTTCTCGCGCACCAGCGACCCGAGGTCCGCCGCCGGCGGCTGCACGCCCAGCCCGAGAAAGCTCATGCCGCTGAGCAGCAGCACGATGAACACGAAGCGCATCCCCATGTCGGTCAATACCGACTGGATCATGTTGGGGAAGATCTCGCGGGCGGCGATGTAGAGTCGCCCCTCGCCCCGGGTGTGGGCGACCTGCACGTACTCCATCGTGGCCAGATTGGTGGCCAGGCTGTGGGCGATCCGGAAGGCCCCGGGGGCATAGCTGAGCACGGTGGCCGTGATCAGCAGCGGGATAGAGGCGCCGAAGGCCGACACCATCACCAGCGCCATCATCTTGCTGGGGATCGAAATCAGGGTGTCGAAGACCCGCCGAACGGACTCCTCCAGCCACTTCGGCAACAGCACCGAGAGCATGCCGAAACCGGCGCCGATCAGGCTGGAGAGACAGGCGGCGACCAGGGCGAGGCCCACGGTATAGCGAGCGCCGGTCAGGATCCGGCTGAGCATGTCGCGGCCCATGTAGTCGGTGCCCAGCGGGTAGGCGGCGCTGATCCCGCCGAACATCTGGTCGGAGACGAACGCCCCCATCGGATGGGGTGCCAGCAGCGGCCCGAACAGCGCCACCAGAATCCAGAAGCCGAACACGCCGAGCCCGATCCAGCGCGTCAGCTGGAGCCGGCGGCGATTGCGACGCCGAGGGGCGCCGACGGGGAGATGGCTGCCGTGGCGCAACCGCTGGGGGGTATTGGCCTTGGGGTGCGGCATCGTCTTGAGCGAGTTCATCGGTTGCGCAGCCTCGGGTTGGAGAGAATCGCGCAGATGTCGGCCAGCATGACCAGCACCAGATAGGTGCCGCAGAACAGCATGGCGCAGGCCTGCACCAGCGAGAGGTCGCGGTTGGATACCGCGTCCACCATCAGGCTGGCGATCCCCGGGTAGTTGAAGATGGTCTCGACGATGATGACGCCGCCGAGCAGATAGGAGAGGCTCAGCGCGACGGCATTGGCGATCGGTCCGACCGCATTGGGCAGGGCGTGGCGCATGACCCGGCGGATCGGCGGCACGCCCTTGAGCTGCGCCATCTCGACGTAGGGGCTATCGAGCTGATCGATCAGCGCCGCCCGGGTCATGCGAGCCATCTGCGCGATGAGCACGCAGCAGAGCGTCAGCACCGGCATGGCGTAGATCTTCATGGCGTCGCCCAGCGACTCGATCGTGGAGACGTAGGAGAGTGCGGGCAGCCAGTTGAGCTTGACCGCGAAAATCAGCACCGCCAGCGTGGCCACCAGGAACTCCGGCACCGCGACCATCGACAGGGTCACCAGATTGAGCAGGCGGTCGATCAGGCCGCCGCGGCGCATCGCCGCCACCACGCCCATGGTGATGGCGATGGGCACCGAGACGAGGGTGGTGATGCCGGCGAGGATGAGGGAGTTGGGCAGGCGATCGTTGATCAGTTGGGCGACCGCCATGCCGTTGCTCGCCGACTGACCGAGGTCGCCGGTGACGAAACCGGACAGCCAGTGCCAGTAACGCACGATGGCCGGCTGATTGAGCCCCAGTTGCGCTCTCAGCGCAGCGACCTGCTCGGGCGTGGCGAACTGACCCAGAATCTGCTGGGCCGTATCGCCGGGCAGCAGCGAGGTGATGGCGAAGATCACCAGCGATACCAGAAACAGGGTCAGCAGACTGGCGCCCAGTCGTCCAGCCACGAGACCAAATAGGGTGTTGCGCATGGGTCATCTCCGACTCGAGTGCCCCGGTCACGCCTCACCCGCCCCAGGGCGAGGTCGGCGCCGACCGGCGCTTGCGTTGACGTGCGAGTCCCGGCTCAGCCCTTCCACCAGACGTATTCGGCGAACAGGTAGCCCATGAAGGATCCCAGTGGCACGGTCCGGTCCATGCCGCCGATCCGGGAGTCGTAGCCCTCGAGATCGCTGAGAAAGACAGGAATCCCGATGCCGCCCTCGTCGTGGATCAAGGTCTGCATGTCGGCGTACATCTGCTTGCGCTTGGCCTCGTCGGGCTCGCCCCGCGCCGCGACGACCAGTTGATCGAAGTGCGCGTTCTTCCATCCCGACTCGTTCCACGCGGCGCTCGACAGGAAGAACTGGGAGAGCAGGATGTTGGCGGTCGGTCGCGGGTTGATGTTGCCGAAGCCCAGGGGATGCTTCATCCAGTGGTTCGACCAGTAGCCGTCCGCTGGCACCCGGTTGATGTTGAGCTTGAGACCGGCCGCCGCCGCCGACTGCTGGAGCAGCACCGCCATGTCCTCGGAGTAGTTGGCGGCGGGCGAGGCGACGAGCGGGACGGTGGCGCCGGCGACACCGGCCTGCTTGAGCAGGGAGGCGGCGCGTTCGGGGTCGTATTCCCGCTGGGGCAGGCCGTCGAAGTAGTAAGGCGTGCCCGGTGCGATGGGCTGGTCGTTGGCGATCTCGCCGTAGCCGCGCAGCGCCACGCGCTTGATCTGCTCGCGGTCGAAGAGACACTTCATAGCCTCGCGGAACGCCGGCCGACTCGTCGGCTGCTGGTCGAAGCGCATGACCAGGTCGGTGTAGTTGCCGGAGTTGGTCGCCTTGAGTAAGCCGTTGTCGCTCTGCTTGATCCGCTCGGCGAAGTTGCCGCTGAGATTGTTGATCATCTGCACGTCGCCGGAGAGCAACGCGTTGACCCGGGAGGATTCGTCGCTGATGCCGACCATCTCGATGGCGTCCAGATACGGATACCCCTCGCGCCAGTAGTTCTCGTTGCGCACACCGACAGAGCGGACCCCGGGCGAGAACTCCTGACAGCGGAACGCGCCGGTGCCGTTGCCTTTCGAGAAGTCCTGGGTGCCATCGGCGACGATGACCAGATGCGAGACGGCGAGAATCGAGGGCAGTTCGATATTGGGCGACGAGAGGTTGAATTCGACCCGGCGCTGATCGAGTGCCCGTATGCTCTCGATCTGCTCGACCATCGACAGCACCTTGGAGCCGACCGCGGGCTCCTTGTGGCGCATGATCGAGTAGATCACGTCCTGGGGCGTGAGCGCCTTGCCATCGTGGAACGTCACCCCCTGGCGCAGGACGAAGATCCAGTGGCTGCCGTTGTCGGTGGTCTCGAAGCTCTCGGCCAGGCACGGCTGCGGGCGCAGGTCCGGGTCGAACTGGGTCAGGCCGTTGTAGAACATGTAGGCACGACAGTAGTCGATCGCCGTCGAGCCCAGCGCCGGATCGAGCGAATCCTTGGTCGAGGAGGAGTGGGCGGCGACGCGGATACGCCCGCCGCGTTGCGGCGACGCCTCGCCCTCCGCCGCGAAGGCCGGCGACAAGCCGGGCACCCCGCCCACGCCCATGGCCAGCACGCCGGCCGCGCCGAGCAATTTCATGGCATCGCGCCGGGACAGCCCGCGCTGCATGGCCCGATAGATCTGAAGACTCTCCTGGGGAGAGGTCAGCTGGTCGCTCTTGTTGTCGCGACGGTTGTCGTGACTGTTGTTGTCGTGACGCGTCATTAGCCTTCTCCTAGATCGACTGGAATTGTTATGGAACTCGGATTTAGCGCTTACTGAATGACGGCTTCTCCCTGGCCATGGGTACGGATCGATGCCTTCGGTCGAGCTTCCCGCTCGAGCGATATGGGAACGGTGGCGAGATCGACGCTCAGAGGGTGTTTACAAAATGCCTGCGCTCGGCAATACGGCGTTGAAATCGATCTCAAACTACTCATTTACACCCTGTAAACTCCGCTTTCTCGCCCGATTTCGCCTTGTCTTGCCTTCGCTCGTCGAGTTTGTAAACATCCTCTCAGAGCCCGACCAGTGCCGGCAGGCCACGGATATCGGCAATCTCGGTGGCGCCGTAGCCGGCGCAGTAGGGCTCGTGCCCCCGCGCCACGAACGCCTTGTTCTCGATCCCCATCAGCGAGGCCGAGATCAGGTCGTAGCGAAAGCTCGAAGAGACGTGCAGCAGCTCCTCGGGGCGGCAGCCCAGGGTGTCGATCATGGCTTCGAAGGCGGCCAGACGGGGCTTGTAGACCTTGAAGGTGTCGGCGGTGAACACCTCGTGAAACGGCACTTCCAACTTCTCGACGTTGGACATGATCTGAGTGTCATCGGCATTGGAGTAGATCACCAGCGGAATCCTGCCGGCGATCTTCGACAGCCCCTCGATCACGTCGGGATGCGGCCCCCAGGTGGGCACCGCCTCGTAGTAGCGCATGCCTTCGTTGTCGCGATATTCGACGCCCCAGCGCCGGCACGTCCGCTCGAGGGCGGTACAGAGGATCTCGGCGTAGGGCTTCCACGGCCCCAGCACCTCGTCGAAGCGATAGGCGCCGAAGTCCTTCACGAAGCCATCCATGCGCCCGGCCTCGGGAATCCGGCCGGCAAATATCTCGCGGGTCAGACTCCCCATCTGGAAGTTGGTCAAGGTGCCGTAGCAGTCGAAGGTGATGTACTTGGGGCGCATGATGTCGCTCATGGGGCTTCGTCCTGTCGTTGTGGCGTTGCTGTGGCAGTGCTGTGGCGTTGTCGTGACATGCCGGGGCCATGGGCCACCGGCGATCTGGACGGCTCGGGATG
>NZ_CEXLVS010000027.1:0-24643 GCF_982684285.1 Salinicola sp.
GGCAATGTGTGAAACACATCTTACGTCTACAGGATACCCACCAGCACCTCCAGCACCAATAGTAGCCGTGTAAGTAACTGAACTGGAAAGAGTTAGAAGGCTTACAGCACAACCCGCTGCGCCACCTCCGAGAGCGCATGCAGAAGAACCCGCCCCGAGCGGCTCGCGGCCGACGCGTTCGCGCAGGCCCGCCCTCTCTTAAACGCCGCCATCGATGTCGATGAGTGCGCCCGTCGTGAACCCGGCCTCGGCCAGCCACAGGATGCCGTTGGCGATCTCCTCCGGCTCGCCGATGCGGCCCATCGGGATCACCGAGCCGGCCACGTCGGGCTTGTCCGGGTTGCCGCCACTGGCGTGGATGGTGGTGCGGATCACGCCGGGTCGGACGGTATTGACGCGGATGCCTTCACCGGCGACTTCCTTTGCCAGCCCCTCGGTCATGGTGTCGATGGCACCCTTGGAGGCGGCGTAGTCGACGTACTCGCCGGCCCCACCGAGGTGCGAGGCGGCGGAGCCGACGTTGATGATCGCGCCGCCCCTGCCGCCACTCTGGGTCGACATGCGCTTGATCGCTTCGCGGGCGCAGATGAACGGCCCAACCACGTTGATCTTCATCATCCGGTCGAGGCGTTCGATGCTCATCTCGTCGACACGACTGATCTGGTCGACCACGCCGGCGTTGTTGACCAGTACGTCGACCCGGCCCAGCTCGCGGTCGACGGTCTCGAACATGGCGACGATCGCCGCTTCGTCGACGACATCGGCCTGAATCGCGATGGCGCGGCCGCCGTCGGATTCGATCTCGGCAACCACCTTGTCGGCGGAGGCCTTGTCGCTGCGGTAGTTCACGGCGACGGCATAGCCCTTCTGGGCGGCCATGATCGCGGTGGCAGCGCCGATGCCACGACCGGCACCGGTAATGATCATCACGGGTTTCATTGCGTCATCCTTATTCGTGAGTGGGTCGCCTCGTGCGAGGTTCTTCGAGAGCCTCGAGACGAAACGACCGCCGGTGGGCGGTCGTTTCGGCACCGGCGATCGATCCAGTTCCTACAGCAGCTTAGGACGAAATCGGGCCACCCGCATCAGGCCAATCGCATCAGCCAGCCGCGGCTGTCTTCGCTACGACCGTACTGGATATCCAGCAGTCGCTTGCGCAGTCTGGCGCTGATCGCCTCGCCCTCGACTGGCGGCGTGACGATTCGGTCGCTCTCGGTCACCAGCTCGCCGATCTGGGTGATGACGGCGGCCGTGCCGCAGGCGAAGACCTCGACGATCTCGCCGCTGGCGACGCCGTCGCGCCATTCGTCGATGCTGATGGGGCGCTCTTCCGGCGTCAGGCCGGCATCGCGGGCCAGCTCCAGAATGGAGTCACGGGTGACGCCTTCGAGAATGGTGCCGGTCAGCGCCGGGGTCACCAGGCGGCCATCACGGTAGACGAAGAACAGGTTCATGCCGCCCAGCTCTTCGATCCACTTGTTTTCCGCCGCGTCGAGGAAGGCGACCTGGTCGCAGCCGTGGCTCTCGGCCTCGGCCTGGGCCAGCAGCGAAGCGGCGTAGTTGCCACCGCACTTGGCGAAGCCGGTACCGCCGGGCGCGGCGCGGTTGTAATGCTGGGAGAGCCAGATCGAGATCGGCTTGCCGCCACCCTTGAAGTAGGAGGCCGCCGGCGAGGCGATCAGGTAGTAGTCGACCTCGGCGGCCGGCTTGACGCCCAGCGACTTGCCGTTGCCGATCATGAACGGGCGCAGGTAGAGACTGCACTCTTCGGCGTCGCTCTGCGGGGTCGGCACCCAGTCGACATCCTGCGCGACCAGCGTCTTGAGCGATCCGAGGAACGTCTCGTCGTCGAGTTCCGGCAGTGCCAGGCGGCGGGCGGAGGCGCGGAATCGAGCGGCGTTCTTCTCCGGGCGGAAGGTCCAGACCGAACCGTCGGCGTGACGATAGGCCTTGATGCCCTCGAAGATCTCCTGACCGTAATGCAGCACCGGCGAGGCCGGGTCGATCAGCAGCGGCCCGTAGGGGCGAATCTCGCCGCGCTGCCAGCCGTCCGACCTGGTCCAGCGTACATGTACCATGTGATCGGTGAAGTAGCGGCCGAAGCCCGGGTTGGCAAGAATCTCGTTGCGCAGAGTGGCATCGAGCGGGTTGGAGGAAAGGCGGGCTTCGAAACCTGAAGTGGACACTGCGACTTCTCCTGACAGTCCATGATGCCTGGCCACGCGAGCGCGGCGGCAGGCGGTCGACGACCTCGGTTGGGAACTGCCCGGGACCCCAGGCAGCGGACCATCCAAATTAGCATGCAAAGCGTTGGGGTGGGTAGTGGGGGCAGCGGCTTATTCCAGCAGTCCTTCCAGGCCTGGCGCCGCGAGGGATGGCTCGAATTCGACGATCTCGTAATCCGCAAGGTCGTGGATCTTGAACGGATCCTCGGCCAGGCATGCCTCGAGCGTGGCACGATCCCCGCGCGCGAGTAGAACGCCACCGGTACGTGGCACCTTGCGCCCCGATGCCAGCAATATCTCGCGCTGATAGGCGCTTTTCAGCCAGGCGATGTGGCCTTCGAGATGCGCTTCGACCTGATCGATCGACACCTTGTAGGAGAGTGAAACGATAAACATGTCGGACCTTTCATGTTGAGAGGAGCGTGCTTGTTGAGAGGAGCGTGCCTGTTGAGAGGAGCGTGTCAGCGATGCGCCGGACGACGAACCGGGCCCGAGCGGCCCGGCTAGCGATTCGACATCACGCCTCCGGCGTTACCACCAGCTCGCTCTCGCGATCCAGCAGGTAGCGGGTCAGCAGTCCCACCGGGCGGCCACTGGCGCCTTTCTGCTTGCCGCTGTCCCAGCCGGTGCCGGCGATATCGAGGTGTGCCCATGGATACATGTCGGCGAAGCGTGACAGGAAGCACGCCGCCGTGACGGCGCCAGCCGGCCGGCCGCCGATATTGGCGAGATCGGCGAAGTTGGAGTCCAGCTGCTGCTGGTAGTCGTCCCACAGCGGCATGTGCCAGGCGCGATCCCAGGAGGCCTCGCCGGCTTCGAGCAGGTCCAGCGCGAGATCGTCGTCGTTGGAGAACAGGCCGCTGGCGTGATCGCCCAGCGCGATGACGCAGGCCCCGGTCAGGGTGGCGATGTCGACCACACTGGCCGGCTCGAAACGCTCGGCATAGGTCAGGGCGTCGCACAGCACCAGACGACCTTCGGCATCGGTATTGAGAATCTCGACGGTCAGTCCCTTGAGCGTGGTGACGATATCGCCGGGCTTGATCGCGCGGCCGTCCGGCATGTTCTCGGCGCTGGCGACGATCGCCACCACATTGAGCTTCGGCTTCAGCGCGATGAGACTCTTCATGGTGCCGAAGACGCTGGCAGCGCCGCACATGTCGAATTTCATCTCGTCCATGCCGGCACCCGCCTTGAGCGAGATGCCGCCGGTATCGAAGGTAATGCCCTTGCCGACCAGCACGTGGGGCGACTCTTCGGCGTCGTCGGCACCCTGATACTTCATCACGATCAGCTTGGAGGGCTCGGCGCTGCCGCGACCGACCGCCAGCAGCGAGTGGGCACCCAGCGCCTCCAGCTCGGCTTCATCGAGGATCTCTACCGTCAGCGAGCCGGCGGATTCCCCGGCCAGCGTCTCGGCCTGATTGGCCAGGTAGGTCGGCGTGCAGATGTTGCCGGGCAGATTGCCCAGGGTGCGGGCGAGGTTGACGCCGTCGCCCAGGGCCGCGCCGATACGGGCGCCGGCCTTGGCGCCGTCGGCCTGATTGGCCTCCGAGACCAGCAGTTCGATCTTGCGCAACTGCGGCAGTGTCGGCTGGGTGGATTTGCACTCGGTGAAGCGGTAGACGGCGCGGGTGGCGGCTTCCAGCGTCATCTGCGCGTTCCAGGCGGTATCGCGATCTTCGACTTCTGCATCGGCGAACGCCACCGCGGCGCCATCCACCGGCAGTTTGGCCAGCGCGGTGAAGGCACCGTCCAGCGCCTTGCGCAGGGCGCCTTCATTGAAGGTCTCGCGCTTGCCCAGGCCAACCAGCAGCAGTCGCTCGGCGGCGAGGCCCGGCGCGAACGGGATCAACTGGACATTGGCCAGTTCGGGGGTGAAGTCGCCGCGCTCGACGAGTTGTGCGATCAAGCGCTCGCTGGCGTCATCCAGCTTGGCAGCGGCGGACAGCAGATCGCCATCCTGAAACAGCGGTACCACGAGGCAGGCTGTCTCGACCTTGGCCGGATTGACGGTCAGTACGGAAAATTCCATGTCGTCTCCAATGAACGATTGAGCGGACAAGCCTGTCGGTAACGAGACAAGCGAGCGGTGATTCAGGATAATGGCGCCGGGTGGAGGTGCGCGGCAATGGCGGTGAGCGCCGGGATCGACACCGCGAACGTTTTCGAGCGGCCCGAACCCATCGCCGCCGATGAATGTCCCATCGATTGGCCAGTTTACGCAAAGCCGAAGCGCGTTGCACAAGCCGTATCGGCGGTTCGTATCGTCGGGGGCGTGACGGCAGACTTACCGGCGGCAGGTGCGATGGCCGGGATCGTCCGGTCCGAGCGCTGGGTCGGGCTGCGGCAGGAAGCCAAATCAGGAGTCGATGTTGATTGTATCCCGTTATTTGAGACGCGAGATTCTGCTGACCATGTCGGCGGTGGCCGGCGTGCTGTTGCTGGTGATCATGGGCAGTCGCTTCATTCGCTACTTCACCGACGCGGCCCAGGGCGAACTGCCACTCAGTGCGCTGGGCACGCTGATGCTCTTCCACATGCCCAGCTTCCTCGAGCTGGTGCTGCCGCTGTCGTTCTTCCTCGCGATTCTGCTCGCCTACGGCCAGCTCTACCTGAACAGCGAGATCACCGTGCTGGTCGCCTGCGGCATCAGCCCCAACCGGCTGTTGCAGGTCACGCTGCTGCCGGCGGCGCTGATCGCGGTGCTGGTCGGGCTCTGCAGCCTGTGGCTGACACCGGCGGGCGCCGCCCACAACGAGCGTCTGATCGACGAACAGCAGAGTCAGCTCGATTTCTCGCTGCTGACACCCGGTCGATTCCAGGATTTCGGCAACGACCGCAGCGCCTACACCCAGTCCCTCAGTGATGACCGGTCGCGCATGCAGAACGTCTTCATCAGCGAGCGCCAGACCGGCGGCAACGGGTCGCCGCAGCAGGTGGTGACGCGGGCCGAGGGCGGCTACCAGACCACCGACCCGGATACCGGCAGCCGCTACCTGGTACTCGAGAACGGCCAGCGCTACAGCGTCGAGCCCGGCAGCCCGGTCGCGGAGAAACTGGAGTTCGGTAGCTATGGCGTTCGCCTGGCGACCGACGACACCGGCGAGGTCGATGTCGACAGCGAGCTGATGAGCACGCCGGAACTGATCGCCGACGGCGACGACGAGTCGATGGCGCAGCTGCAGTGGCGCCTCTCGATGCCGTTGATGATTCCCATCCTGACCCTGCTGGCACTGCCGCTGTCGCGGGTCAATCCGCGCCAGGGACGCTTCGCCAAGCTGCTGCCGGCGATCTTCCTGCATATCAGCTATCTCAGCCTGCTGCTGGCGGCCCAGGACGCGATCGCCCGGGGCAGCCTGCCGTCCGGCATCGGCATGTGGCCGATCCACCTGGTCTACCTGACGCTGGGGCTGTTCCTGATCCGTCGCGACCAGACGCGGGGAGGCCGCTGATGTTGATCGATCGTCTCGACCGTTACATCGCCCGCAACGTGCTCGGCGCGATGCTGGTGGTTCAGGTCATGGTGCTGGGCCTGGACCTGGTGATCTCCTACATCAACGACCTGGGAGACGTCTCGGGCGGCTACACCGCCCTGGACGTGCTGCTCTATCTGATCATGCGGCTGCCCTGGCGCTTCTACGAATACGCCCCCGTCGCGGTGCTGATCGGCGCGCTGGTCGGCCTCGGCGGCATGGCTTCCAACAACGAACTGACGGTGATGCGCGCCTCGGGCCGTTCGCTGGGCCGTATTCTGCTGGGCGTGCTCAAGCCCCTGGTGCTGGTGATCCTGATCACCATGGCGATAGGCGAGTTCGTCAGCCCGGCGACGGAGCAGCACGCCGAGGCGTGGCGGCTGGAGCAGTCGGAAGGCTCGGAAGCCGTGCTCTCGCACCGTGGCGGCTGGCAGCGCGAGGGGGACGACTTCTATCGCTTCGGTACCATTCGTGCCGACGATACCCTGATCAACTTCACCCGGTACCACTTCGATGGGCAACGGCTGGTCGATGCCACCCAGGCTGCGCGAGCGGTTTGGGATGGCGACGCCTGGACGCTGGAAGATGTCAGGATCACCCATTTCGAAGAGGGCGCGACTCGCGCCGAGACGCTGCCCAGCGAGAGCTGGGACACGGCGCTGACCCCGGCGCAGTTGACCCGACTGCTGCGCCCGCTGGACAGCCAGCCCATCACCAGTCTCTGGCGCTATGCCGACTATCTGCGAGCGCAGGGGCAGGAGGCCACGCAGCCGCTGCTCTACTTCTGGCAGAAGAGCCTGCTGCCGGTGACGCTGGCCGGACTGGTGCTGCTGGCGGCCTCGTTCGTGTTCGGCCCGCTGCGCAGCGTGGCCGCGGGGACACGTATCTTCTACGGCGTGATCGTCGGCCTGACCTTCAAGTATCTCCAGGACCTGCTGGCGCCGGCGTCGGTGCTGTTCGGCTTCTCGCCCTCGCTGGCGGTGGTGGTGCCGACAGCGGCCTGTTATCTGCTGGGGTTCTGGCTGCTGCGTCGTACTGGCTGAGAACCAGTCCTCGCTCGCTAGATCGTAAAACAGATCCCTACAGACATCGTTAGCAGGATGGATCACCGAGACGCCGCGACCCGAAAGGGCGCGGCGTTCTTGCGTTCGGGGAGGGGCAACCGACAGCAGCGGCGGGTTCAATGGCGCTGGGGAAAAGCGTGGCTGGCGAGCGTTGGCGGCGGCATCAGGTTGCGTTAAGCCGGCCTCCACTAACGTCAGGCGAGATGATTTCGATTACGGGTTGAAATTGCCTATGCGAATCATTTACATTTGCTATCACGTTACCAGTGAGGTTTGGCCGTGTACGTCTGTCTCTGTGTTGGGGTCACTGACCGCGATATCGAAAATGCCGTCTCGAGTGGCGCCCGCAGCTGGCGTGAAGTTCGCGAGGCCACCGGTTGCGCCGGCCAGTGCGGCAAGTGCGCCTGCACCGGCAAGAGCGTCATGCGCGAGGCGATCAGCCAGGAAATGGCGATGGATCCGGACCTCGCCTACGCGGTTTGACCGCGCTTGCCCCCTCCCGCGGCCACGGCTTCTACTTGATTTCGAACCGATTTCCGCCTTCGCGTCGTGACGGCGACCGCCCTGCGATAGCGCGAGTCGTTATCAGCCGCGTTTCCATCTGCCAACGGCTTGCAGATGAGATATTGTCGTAACCTACTGTAATGGTTGTAATTTCTGGATCGCATGGGTGATACTGCGGTCACTGGATCGATGCTGCCCGGCCGGGTGGTGCCGATCCGATGGGAGTGCGTGGCCACAACGTGCCTCCCCATCGCCAGAGACACCATGAGGAGAACACGACAATGAAAGGCGACGCCAAGGTCATCACCTATCTCAACACCGTGCTCGGCAACGAGCTGGTCGCGATCAACCAGTACTTCCTGCACAGCAAGATGTACAAGGACTGGGGGCTCAGCGTGCTGGCCAAGTGGGAGTACGAAGAGTCCATCGAAGAGATGCAGCATGCCGACAAGCTGATCGAGCGCATCCTGTTCCTGGAAGGCATTCCCAACCTGCAGGACCTGGGCAAGCTCAATATCGGCGAGAACTGCCAGGAGATGCTCGAGAGCGATCTCAAGATCGAGCACAAGGCCCGCGCCGACCTGCAGGAAGCCATTCCCTACTGCGAATCCGTTCGCGATTACGTCAGCCGCGACCTGTTCATCAAGATTCTCGACGACGAGGAAGAGCACATCGACAAGCTCGAGGCGGAGCTGGGTCTGATCGACAAGGTCGGCATCCAGAACTATCTGCAGAAGCACATGTTCACGACCGACAAGGAGTGAGGCGCGGCGCCTGACCAGGCGCACGCTTCAACGAAAAGCCCCGATGTCAGCTCGAGCTGGCACCGGGGCTTTTTTCGTGAGGACGGGGCGATGATCAGCCGAGATCGTTGACCAGTAGCGCCTCGACCGCCTCGACGCGCGTCTTCAGCGTCTCGTCGTCTGCGGCCAGCACCGTGACATGACCGATCTTGCGGCCCGGCCGGGGCGCCTTGCCGTAGTCGTGCCAGCGGGTGCCGGGCAGGGCGAGTACGGCGTCGCGCTCGGGGAAGGCGCCGATCACGTTGAGCATCGCGCACGGCGCCAGGCGGGCGGTCTCGCCCAGCGGCAGGCCGGCGACGGCGCGAACGTGATTCTCGAACTGGCTGGTCACCGCGCCCTCGATGCTCCAGTGGCCGGAGTTGTGGACCCGGGGAGCGATCTCGTTGGCGAGCAGCCCGGCGGCGGTGACGAAGAACTCGAACGCCATCACCCCGACATAATCGAGTTCGTTCATGACCCGGCTGGCGTAATCCTCCGCTTGCGCCTGCAGCGGATGCGCGACCTGAGGCACCGAACGGTGCAGGATGCCCTGGCGATGCTCGTTGCGCACCACCGGCCAGTGGCGGATCTCGCCGTCGCGGCCGCGCACGGCAATCACCGAGATCTCGTGGTCGAAATCGATGAAGCCCTCGAGGATCAACGGCACGCTGCCCAGTTCCTCGAAGGTACCGGCGACGTCTTCCGGTTCGCGCAGTACCTTCTGGCCCTTGCCGTCGTAGCCCATGGTCCGGGTCTTGATCACCACCGGCAGGCCGATCTCGGCCACCGCGGTATCGAGGTCGGCCTGGCTGTCGATCCGGGCAATGGGCGGTACGTCGATATCCAGCGAGCGGAATAGCGACTTCTCGAGCCAGCGATCCCGCGCCGTGGCCAGCGCCGAGGCGGGCGGATAGGCCGGGCGCCGTTCGGCCAGCCGCTCGACCGCTTCGGCTGGCACGTTCTCGAATTCGAAGGTGATGGCGTCGCAGGTGGCGGTCAGCGTGTTCAACGCTTCCGAGTCCTGCCAGTCGGCCTGCAGGTGCTGGCCGTGGACGGCAGCACACGGCTCGCTGCCGGGGTCGAGGAAGGTGAAGCGAAGATCCAGTGGCGCGCCCGCTTGGGCGAGCATGCGGCCGAGCTGGCCGCCGCCGACGATGCCGATTCTCATGAGGACTCCTGATCTGCGGGTCGAGGATCGGGGTTGTCGAGCACCTGCTGCGTCTGTTCGGCGCGGAACGCTTCCAGCGCCTCGCGGATGCGCTCGTCGTGGTTGGCCAGCATGGCGGCGGCGAGCAGGGCGGCGTTGATCGCCCCGGCGCGGCCGATCGCCAGCGTCGCGGTGGGAATGCCGGCCGGCATCTGGACGATGGAGAGCAGCGAATCGACCCCGGAGAGCGTGCTCGACTTCACCGGCACGCCCAGCACCGGCAGCCGCGTCTTGGCGGCGCACATGCCGGGCAGGTGGGCCGCGCCGCCGGCACCGGCGATGATCACTTCCAGGCCCCGGTCGGCAGCGGTCTCGGCGTATTCGAACAGCAGGTCCGGCGTGCGGTGGGCGGAGACCACCTTGGTTTCATGCTCGATACCCAGCTTTTCCAGGGTCTCGACGGTATGGCAGAGAGTCGACCAGTCCGACTTCGAACCCATGATCACGCCGACGCGTACGCTCATGCTTCCTCCCGTGGGAAATGATTCGCCGGCCCTTGTTGTGGATACCACCGCGTGGATTGTCGGGCCGTCGCTTGGAAAGCGGCGCATTATACCCGTCCTGTCGTCGGACGGCGATGGCCACTCGGGCTCCGCAGGCCCCGTGGCCGGGTCAGCGGAACGCCTTCTCCAGCGCGAACCGTGCCACCGGTTCGTCGCTGACGCTGACCTGCTCGCAGAACATGGCGAGCGGGCGCACCCACAGCCCGTAGTCGCCGTAGAGCGCCCGGTAGACCACCAGCCACTCCTCGGTCTCGCTGTGCTGGGCGACATCGAGCACCTCGTAGAGCTGGCCCTTGTAGTGACGATAGATGCCCGGTACCGGCTTGCGATGTTCACTCATGGGGGATCTCCTGGGTGTCGACTGACGGTTCTGCCGATGCACGGGGTGTCTCGGTCGCCGCTGGCGTCTTCGGGGGTTCGGCCGAGCGCGCGGCCCTGGCGGCAAGCCGGGTCAGCACGCGTCCGGCCGCCACGAAGCCAAAGGTGCCGGTGACCACGCTCACCGCGCCGAAGCCGGCGGCGCAGTCGAGGCGCGTGGCCTGGCCCGGGGCCGGCTTCTGCAGGCAGACTTCGCCATCCTCGCCGGGGTAGACCAACTGCTCGTCGGAATAGACGCACTCGACGCCGAAGCGGCGCTTGGGATTGCGCGAAAAGCCGAAATCCCGGCGCAGCTTCGAGCGCACCTTGGCCAGCAGCGGATCGTGTTCGGTGCGGGTGAGATCCGCCACCTGCACGCGGGTCGGATCGCTCTGGCCGCCGGCGCCGCCGGTCACGGTGATCGGCAGCTTGCGGCGGTGGCAGTAGTGGATCAGCGCCGCCTTGGCACCGACGTGGTCGATGGCGTCGACCACGTGATCGGCATCAATCGGAATCCGCTCGGCGAGGTTGGTCGGGGTGATGAAGGCGGCATCGGCGACCACCTCGATACCCGGCCAGATCGCGCGGCAGCGCTCGGCCAGCACGGCCACCTTGGGCTTGCCGATCTCGCCGTCGAGGGCGTGGAGCTGGCGATTGACGTTGGAGACGCAGACATCGTCCAGATCGATCAGGGTCAGCCTGCCGATACCGGAGCGCGCCAGCGCCTCGGCACTCCAGCTACCGACGCCGCCCACGCCGATCACCACCACATGCGCGCGCCGGAAGGCGTCGGCCGCACGGGTGCCGTAGAGACGCCGAATGCCGCCGAAGCGGAAGTCGTAGTCGTCACGCTCGCCGTCGTTGGCGGGTTCGGGGGCGTCGTTGAGAGTCTTGGCGTCGTCGCTCATGGGGTCTCGATCATGAAAGGGCATCGCTCGGTTCGGCCGGTGTCGTGCTTGCGTCGGGCGTCTGCCATCGGGCGCCGTGTCGCGTCAGGTGCGCCTGCCAGCCGAACCGGATGAGCAGGGCGGAGAAATGGTCGTCGGGGGCCGCTTCCAGCGTCAGCCGGCGCTCCTCGAACGGGTGTGTCAGGGTCAATTGTACGGCGGACAACAGCAGATGCGGGCAATCCAGGTGATCGCGGAAATAGCGGTTGTGAATGCCCTTGCCGTGCTTGGCGTCATTGATGATCGGATGGCCGCAGCGGGCCAGATGGCGACGGATCTGGTGGCGACGCCCCGTTTCCGGCCGCGCTTCCATCAGCGAGTAGCGCGACTGCGGATAGCGGTCGACCGCCACCGGGAGCTCCGCCGTCGCCAGTCGCCGAAAATGGGTCAGCGCCGCCTGCTCGGGCATCTCCGCCTTGGGTCGAAGGCCGTCCTCCTCGCGCAGCGGGGCATCGACGCTGATCGCTTCCGGCCCCCAGCCGCGTACCACGGCCAGGTAGCGCTTGGTCACCTGCTGCTCGGTGAAGGAGCGCGTCAGCGCCGCGGCTGCCTCGCTGTCCAGCGCGAACAGCAGCACGCCGCCGGTGGGTCGGTCCAGCCGGTGGACCGGATAGACGTGCTGGCCGAGCTGGTCGCGCAGCGTCTGCATCACGAAGCGGGTTTCGCCGCGGGCCAGCGCCGTGCGATGCACCAGCATCCCCGGCGGTTTGGCCACGGCGATCAGCCGCGCATCGCGGTAGATCACCGCCAGCGGCGCAGGGCGCGCGGTCGTGGCAGGCGTCGCTGTCATGAGATGGGCTCGCAAAGCGGAACGGGTCGCTATTGTCGGGGCTGGGGCGGGGTATCTCAAGGGGCCTGTCGCCCGCACGGCCGGGACCGAGGGTAGCGTGGCGTCTGTCGGCGACGGGTGTCCGCGGCGGCGGTGCATGCTAGCCTCGCTGAAGGTCCAGCTTGAAGGAAGGCGTAATACGTCATGAGTGATCACACCCAACCCCATCTGGTGGTGCTGACCGGCGCCGGCATCAGCGCCGAGAGCGGCCTCAGGACCTTTCGCGACGGCGACGGGCTGTGGGAAAACCATCGGGTCGAGGATGTGGCGACCCCTGAGGCCTGGGCGCGGGATCCGGAGACCGTGTTGCGCTTCTACGACGAGCGTCGCGAGCAGACCCGCCGGGCACGCCCGAACGCCGCGCACCTGGCGCTGGCCGAACTCGAGGCGGCGGGGTTTCGGGTCAGCGTGGTCACCCAGAATATCGACGACCTGCACGAGCGCGCCGGTTCCCGCCATGTGCTGCACCTGCACGGCGAGATCCGGCTGGCGCGATCGTCCGTCGATGCCGATCTGCGCTACCCGGTGGAAGAGGTCTCGGCCCGAGGTACCATCGCGATCGGTGATCTGTGCGACAAGGGCAGCCAGTTGCGCCCGGACGTGGTCTGGTTCGGCGAGGCCGTGCCGCGCTACGCGGAAGCCTGCGACATCGTCCTGGAGGCCGATGCCCTGCTGGTCGTCGGCACGTCACTGGCGGTGATGCCGGCGGCACTGCTGCTGGAACAGGCGCCGCTGGAGGCGCCGTGCTGGCTGGTCGACCCCCACGCCCGCGACCTGGCGCCGCCCGGTGTCAGCCCCGTCGCGGAACCGGCCAGCCGGGGCGTGCCGGCGCTGGTGGCGCGGTGGCGCGAGCAGGGCGGTTTCGACGGCTGAAGGCCCCTCGGGCTTGCGGCCGGGGCGGGTATCCCCGGCGCCTGCCGCCTTTTGCCTATTTAGTCGCGGCTCGCGGTACGGCAGAATAGCGCGCCCGGCCGATATTGGAGCCGTGGCTTCTTTTCGTATCGATCCCGACAGAGCCGCTCGAGCGGCCCCGGCTTGCCCACCGGCGAGTCACACCATCGCTAGGACACATCATCATGTTTGAACGCATCAACCGGCTGTTCCCGGTCTGGGCCGTCTTGCTGGCCGTCATCGCTGCCTTCGAGCCGCAGCTGTTCGTCGGGCTGAAAGCGGATATCAAGACGCTGCTCGTGGTGATCATGTTCGCCATGGGGCTGACCCTGACCCGCGAGGACTTCGCCCGCGTGATCAAGGCGCCCAAGCCGATCGCCGTCGGCGTCATCCTGCAGTTCCTGATCATGCCGGTGGCAGCGCTGCTGGTGTCGCGCGTGCTGGGCCTGAGCCCGGAGCTCACCACCGGGATGATCCTGGTCGGCGCCACCGCGGGTGGCACCTCCTCCAACGTGATGACCTGGCTCGCCGGCGGCCACGTGGCGCTGTCGGTCTCGATGACCATGGTCTCCACCGTGATCTCGGTCGTCGCCACGCCGTTCATCACCTGGCTGCTGGTCGGCCAGACCATCGACGTGCCGGTCCTGGGCATGCTGATGAGCATCGCGCAACTGGTCATCGCGCCGATTGCACTGGGGGTCATCGTCCACCACCTGCTGGGGGCACGGATCCGCAAGATCGAATCGGCCCTGGCGACGCTGGCCATGGCCGCCATCGTGCTGATCATCGCCATCGTGGTCGCGCTCAACGCCGGTAACCTGGCGACCCTGGGGCCGATCGTGGCGATCGCGGTCATCGCTCACAACAGCATCGGGCTTGCCGGCGGCTACTGGCTGAGCCGCGCGCTGGGCTTCGATATCCGCACCGCGCGCACCATCGCCTTCGAGGTGGGCCTGCAGAATTCCGGGCTGGCGGTCACCCTCGCCAATCAGTTCTTCACCGCCGGCGCCGCACTGCCGGGCGCGCTGTTCTCGGTCTGGCACAACGTCTCCGGCTCCGTGCTGGCGGGATACTGGAAACAGCGCGGCGTTCCCTTCCACGGCGAGACGTCGAAAGCGAGCGAGAGCACTGGTCGCTAAGGCAATTGATACAGATCTTTCCTCGATTGCGGGTCCGAGACAGCGGGGCGAGGTGGTAGAATGCGCGCCCCGCTGTTGTGCAGAGACTGCCGAGCCATGCGTAACGATGCTGACTGGATGACCGACTACGGGTCGCCGAGCGAGAACGACGCGCCCGCCGCCGATGCTTCACACGCACCGGTGTCCGGCGAGGCGATGCCGCCGCGCCGCGAGTTCAAGGCGCGAGGCAGCTTCGTCGTGCGTTGCGACGGCTGCCGTCTGCCCGCGCTCAACTGTCTGTGCCCGTATCGGGTCACGGCGACGAGCGACGCCCAGGTGTGGCTGCTGACGCACCCCTACGAGCACAACAAGCCCACCAATACCGGCCGCCTGATCGCCGATGTATTGCCGCAGACCCAGACCTTCACCTGGTATCGCACCGCGCCGGAATCGCGCCTGCTTGCCCTGCTGGCTGACCGGCGCTACGTGCCGTTCGTGGTCTTTCCCGACGACCAGCCCGACTACCAGCATCGCGTGGTCGACGAGCGGGCGGTGGTCGGCGCCAAGCAGGACGGCTTCATTCCCGTGTTCATCCTGATCGACGGGACCTGGCGCCAGGCGCGGCGCATCTTCCGCAAGAGCCCGTATCTGGCAGACCTGCCGGTATTGCCGCTCCACACGGATCGTCTGACCCGCTATCGGCTGCGCAAGCCGGCTTCGGCCTCGCACCTGTGCACCGCCGAAGTCGCCGCCGAACTGCTGCGCAAGACCGGCGACGCCGATGCCGCCAACGTGCTCGACGACTACTTCGACGCCTTCAACGAAAGCTACGCCGCGCGCCGCTTCTACCACAAGATCGAGAAGCCCAATGCCGCCATGCAGCGGCTGCTCGACCGACGGGCCTTCGGCGCCAGCTACGCCTGACCCGGTCGCGTGACTCCTGCCCGCCACTGCGCCTCGCGCCCGGGATCCCGCCCGACGCGAGGCTAGCGCCGCGTTGCATCCGTAACCCATCCTCTCTGGCCGCTTCGTTTCCTGGCGCTCGCCGTGGTTGATTAAATGTTATGATATAACGTATTGTGTCAATCGCGTTTCGATCTTCGTCCGTTCAAAAAAGAGAGCCAATTCATGAAATTGTTGTCAGCGCGCAGCGCGGGTGTGGTGGTCGTCGGACTATTGACGATGGGGAGTCATTCAACCGTCTGGGCGGCGGATCACGATCATGATCATGACGATCACGGCCATGGCCACGATCACGCTCATGACCACGGTCAGGACAAGGATATCCACGCCGGTTACTTCGACGACGACCAGGTCGAGGATCGAAAGCTCTCCGACTGGGAAGGGGACTGGCAGTCGGTCTATCCCTACCTGCAGGACGGCACCCTCGACCCGGTGTTCGCCCACAAGGCGGCGCACGGCGACAAGACGGCGGCGGAGTACAAGGCCTACTACGAGAAGGGCTACCAGACCGATGTGAACCGTATCGTCATCGACGGCGACGATGTCACCTTCTACGAGGGGGACGAGGCGCATACGGGCGAGTACGTCTACGACGGTCATGAAATTCTGACCTATGAAGCCGGCAATCGCGGCGTGCGCTATGTCTTCGAGCGAGAAGGCGGCGACGAGGAAGCGCCGAAATACTTCCAGTTCAGCGACCATGCCATATCGCCCAACGACGCGGACCACTACCACCTCTACATGGGCGACGACCGCGACGCGCTGCTCGAGGAGGTCACCAACTGGCCGACCTACTACCCCTCCGACCTGAGCGGTGAGGAAGTCGCCGAAGAGATGATGGCGCACTAGGGCCTGTTAACACTATTCACGCGGCCACGACGGAGCCGGTTTTGTCGCGAGGCTAGGCGCGAGCCTCGGGTTTTGGTGGTTCCAAACGCGTGGCGAGCAACAACGCCTCGCGGCAAAACTGGCCCGTCCCCCCGGGTTGCGCGTCAACGACGCCCAGGCGGCGTTGCGTGACTGGATCAGGGAACCACCCTGATCGGTGTCCCGCGCCTTGCCTGAACGCCGTTGACGCAGCAACGTGGCTCGCGACGCATAGTGTTAGCAGGCCCTAAGGAAACGCTGACTAAATCGCCGAACGAGATGAAGGGCAAGGCACACGGCACGCAGGGACCGAGACATAACGCGGGGTTGGGCGAGTTCCGATCGGACCGGCGCACCGGTACCGCGCAACGCAGCCATTCGCTCGTGTAGGCAGTTATGCAGCGGTTCCCTAAGCGTCGGATAAGCGCAGGCGTTCGGGCGCTTCATTTCGGGCCCCGATGCACTCGCATCGGAGGCCCGAGCAATGTTATCTTCTGCGCCGTGCGCCCGAATAGCTCAATTGGATAGAGTACCGGCCTTCGAAGCCGTGGGTTGCAGGTTCGAGTCCTGCTTCGGGCGCCAGTCCCTCGCTCCCGCGTTGACGACCTTCCGCAGTGACGACTTTGCTCGCGAGCTGCGGATATGCAGCGGTATTCGAGACACTCTCTTCCCCGCCGTTCCTTCTCATTCCCGGTCCATGCAATACCCTCGTGGTATAGCGTATGGTCTATCGCCTGTTCGAATTCGAGCGCTATACCAGGACGCCCCTGGCCGCCCGCCAGCTCGAGAAGCCCAGCCTGTACCCCGAAGCTCAAACCCTGGGCAAGGCGGGCGTGGCCGGCGCAAGCCACCAAGCGCGTAGTGGTGACTTACGGCTCCGGCATGCCGGGGGTGGTCAGGCTGAAATGACGGGCCTCGTCGAGCAGCCAGTCGATGAACTCGCGAATCCCTGGCGGCGGCTTGCCGTTGTCGGGGATGACCAGTTCATAACGGAACGGAGACGGCAGCATCCATCGATCGCCGAACGGGCAGGTCAGGACGCCGCTGACCAGACGGTCCGCGACCACCGGCAGGCTGGCGAGGATCAGGCCGCGACCCGCGATGACCTGATCCAGGGCGAGGCCATACAGCGAGTAGTGACGCAAGGTCGGAAGCGGCTGCCCGGCCAGGCCCGCCGCGGAAAACCAGTCTCTCCAGTTCGGAAAGCCGCCACTCCCCGACGTCGACCAGCAGACATCGAACAGGGTGTGTGCCAGCAGGTCTTGTGGCCGTTCGATGGGCCGGTGGTCGAGCAATGTCGGTGAGCAGACCGGGACCAGTACATCTCCGAACAGTGGCAGCGTGCTGACGCCGGGCCAGGGCGGCCTGCCGTAGCGCAGTGCCAGACGGGCGTCCGTATCGTGCCAGCTGGGTTCGCTAAGCGCCTGGCTGGCGTCGATCGAAATCTCCAGCTGGCGGTGGCGGAGTTCGAAATCGGCCAACCGTGGCAGCAGCCACAACTGGGTGAAAGAGGGTGGTGCGCTGAGCAGCAGGCGGGTGACGTCAGGCGTGATATTGGCGATCGCTTCCATGCCGACCGCGATACGTGCCAGACCGGCATCGACATCCTCGGCCAAGCGTCTTCCGGCGGCCGTGGTTCTGACACCGTTGGCATGGCGCTCGAACAGCGTCACCGTCAGACGCTCCTCGAGCTGCTTGATCTGACGGCTGACCGCCCCAGGCGTGACACCCAGTCGGTCTGCCGCCACCTTGAAGCTGCCCTCGCGAGAGGCCGCTGCGAGGGCTCGCAGGCCATTGAGAGGCAGGCGTTCGATCTTCATGAGTTGAGTTTTCCTGAGCCTGGCCCTGCAAGATAATCGCTTGGCGGCCCAGGCGGCAAATGGTCCACTTCCCGACCTGGTTCATCGGATTTCCAGGCACGGTGGAGATAGCGCCGATGCCTGTGTGAGCCGTATCGAGGGGGGAGGTCCCATGTCTTGTTCTTCCGCATCATCCACAGCCGGCGCGGCGTTACCGACGCGTCGTGCCATCGATGTGCCGGCCGGCGCGGCCATGGTGCTGTTCTGTGTGGCGCTGGGCCTGCAGCAGGTGGCGATCAAATCGGCCGCGGCGGACATTGCGCCGCTGAGTCAGATTGCGCTGCGTTCGATGCTGGCGGCCATTCTCATATGGGGGCTGGCGGCCCTGCGAGGCATCCAGTGGCGTGATTTCGTGGCGGGCCTCGGGCCAGGGATACTGGTTGGCCTGGGCTTTACCTTCGAATTCGTGTTCGTGGCATTGGGGCTCCACTACACCACGGCATCTCACATGTCGGTCTTCCTGTATACCGCGCCGGTATTCGCGGGCCTTGGGCTGCATTTCCTGGTACCCGGAGAACAGCTGGCCAAGCGCCAGTGGTGGGGCATGGCGCTGGCCTTTGCGGGCCTGGTACTCGCCATGGCGCCTAGCGGCGAGGGCGCGAATGCGGGTGCCATGTTGGTGGGGGATATCTTCGGTCTGCTGGCGGGCATGAGTTGGGCGGCCACGACGTTGGTGCTGCGGCGCACTTCGCTGTCGGAGGCGCCGCCGCTGCAGACCCAAGGTTATCAACTGCTGACCGCGGGCGTGCTGTTGTTGCCGGTGGCGCTGTTCAGCGGCGATCTCGCGGCGATACGATTCAGTTGGATCGCCGTTTCCAGCCTGGCCTTCCAGACGCTGGTGATCTCCTGCGCGGCGCTGTTGCTGTGGTTCGCGCTACTGCGCCGGTACTGGGCATCGCAGTTGGGGGTGTTCTCGTTTCTGTCGCCCATCTTCGGGGTGATGTTTGGCGCACTGCTGCTTGATGAAGCGCTGACCGTCAGTTTCCTGGTCGGCGGAGCCATGCTGTTGGCCGGAATCGTCACTGTCTCACGCGGCTAAACCTCAACGACCCCGTTCGCGGCGCTCTCCAGTCGGCGTATCTCGGCTACCACGCGTTCAGTCCGAACCAGGGCAAAGGGCTGATGAAGGAAGCATTGAGCGCCGTGATCTCCCGCGCCTTTGGCGAACACGAGCTTCATCGGCTGGAGGCCAACATTCAGCCAGGCAACGTGCGGTCGGTTGGCCTGGCCAACTCCCTAGGCTTTCGGTTGGAGGGGTATTCGCCGCGATACCTGAAAATCGATGGGGAGTGGAGAGATCATGAACGCTATGCGATCACGTCGGAGGAGTGGGCTGTCGAGGCAGCGGCCGCCCGCGACCAGTCCAAAGACTCCTGAACGTAGCCGCCACCTGAGCGACCCCGTTGGGTCATCAAACCCTAGCGTCGGATGACCCTGCACAACATGACGAGCTAGCCTTGCAGCAAGCCTCTTTGCTCAGTGCAGCCGAATCGCTCAAGGGAGCGCTTGCCTTCTCTGTGGCCGTATCTCTCCATGCCACCACTGCTTCGGTCGACACCTGCCAAGCCGAATGCAGGAACAGTGCAGCAATGGCCAGGCCGACGATCACATCCGGCCAGAGCGAGCCGGTCACGCCGACGGCGATGGCGGCCAGCACCACGCTGGTATTCGCGATGAGATCGTTGCGCGAACAGAGCCAGGTCGAGCGCATATTGATATCCGCGGAGCGATAGCGCAGCAGCATGATGAAGCAGACCGCGTTGGCCGCCAGTGCCAGCATCCCCATGATGCCCATCGCGCCGGCCTCGGGCACGCTGCCTGCCACGCTCTTGTGGACTGCCTCGGCGATGACCGCCAGACCGAAAACGAACATGAACAAGCTTTTGACCAGCGCTGCGCCGGCTCGCGTTAGGTCACTTCGGTTCAGCGCGTATAACGTCAGCAGGTAGACGGTGGCGTCACCGAACATATCGAGCGAGTCAGCCAGCAGCGCCGTCGACCCGATCAGCCAACCCGCCACGAACTCGATCACGAACATCGACCCGTTGATACCGAGCACCCAGTACAACACCTTCGCTTGCGCGCCCCGCAATTGCGCCAGCTCGCCAGCCTTGTTCTCGCAACAGGAATCCATGCCAGTGCCCCCTTGAATGAATGGCTGATAGCATGAAGGTTCTAGCGGCTATAGGGTCAAGCATCATGGAGGCGCAGATCACCATCGGTCAGCTTGCCAAGGCGACCGACACCAAGGCGGTGACCATCCGCTACTACGAGAGCGCGGGGCTTGTCTCGCCGGTGACCAGAACAGAAAGCGGTTATCGCCTCTACACGGATCGGGAGCGGGATCGCCTGATCTTCATCAAGCGCGCCCGTCACCTGGGGTTGAGCCTTGAGGACGTGAAATCGTTGCTCGGGCTCGCCGATGACGAGAATGCACCGTGCGGGCGGGTCGATTCGATCATCCACGAGCAACTGGAGCGGGTCAGGTCCAGGCTGAAGGATCTACAGCAACTGGAGCAGGAACTCGACCGGCTCGAGCGATGCTGCCAGGCGGACACCGTGGCCGACTGCAAGATCATTGAGTCGCTGTCGCGGTAACAGCGGCGAATGGGTGGCCACGCCCCTGTGGCCACCATCCTGCCCCTATCTCGCCGCAACCTGCCGGCGCGCTGTCGACTCCCCGCCCCGCCTGCGCGCTAAATACGTCGGTTTTGATGCAGCGTTGCAGATGGCTTTAAGCCGCGCCAGTACTGGGGCGGCGCGCAGTTTAGTAGCCCTGCAAAATCATGCGGAATGTTGCGTTTTGCAGGCCACTCGACGAAAGGCGGGGAGCGTTGCGTGGAGAATCGAAACGGAATGTGGCAGATTGATACAAATGGTATCCTGGCAATGCTCAAGAGAGCTGACAGGTTCCGACCTGAAGCTATTCTCATGTGATTATTTCTAAGTCGATCGCTTTTCTTTTCGGATAACCGTAGACCGATCATTGGGGAGTACTCTTATGGCAAAAGCGGTTGTACCGCGTTGGCATGGCGACAATTATCAATCTCGCTTTTTCTGGATTCACGCTGCTTCGCTATTGGATCCGGACAGGCCGGAGGTGGTCGAGGTTACGTTCGAGGCCGATGGCCCAAAGGCATTCGACGATGTTGTTGTTCGCTACGATCCGAGCCGACGATATGCCTCCGGCCCAGGGCGGGTTACTGTTGACTACCACCAAATAAAATGGCACGTCGATACCGGGGGGAGGTTCGGTTTCGAAGATTTAACTGATCCGGCCTTTATTGGTGCTAGCTCAATATCGCTCTTAGAGCGTCTCAAGTCAGCTAAAGCCAATGCGGAAGATGGCGCCGCATATCACCTTGTTACAACTGATCGGGTGAGGGACGGAGATCCGCTTGCGGACCTTATCTCTAATCACGATAGCTCGTTGCGATTGCAAGTTTTGAAAAATGGAAAGACAGACCTAAGTCGCATGGGCTCGGTTAGAAAATGTTGGCGTGAGCACCTTCAGCTATCAACGGACCAAGAACTTTTTGAGATTATTGATAGGCTACACATCATCCAAGGACACTATTCTCTAGATTTTCTGCGTCAGCAGGTGAGCTTAAATTTTAGATTGGTGGGCTTGGTCGGGGCAGAGGCCGAAACAGCCTTTATTTATGATGAGGCAGCTAAACAACTAGTGGTTAAAGATATTAACTGCTTTACTCGAGCTAGCTTTGAGGAATGGTGCAGAGCTGAAGAATGGTTCTCAACTAAAAAACCTGAGATTCGACGTAGCATAGCTATCTCAACATTCGAGCCGGGGGCGACGCCGACACATATGCGAGATGCTTCCCCCGAATTCACACTACCTCTAGAGCAAAACTTTGAAGGTCGCGCGCTTAAACCAGAAAAATCTTGGATGGACCTCAAGGACCCCGTGGTGGAGTTTCTAAAACGAATGGTTGGCGAGCAGCCAGTCATGCGATTGTTCATTGATGTGCACTCTTCGATTGCTTTCCTTGCAGGTTCTGTTCTCAAGTTTAAGCTTGGGGCAGATGTTGAAATAATCCAAAAAGGCTTAAATAACCCCGGAACGATTTGGAATGCTCGCGATGGTAAAGAAGGTCCGCCTGTGATTATTAATAATGAGTATATTGGCGATGCCAAGGATATAGCGATAGCTATAGGTGTTAGTCGTGACCCCATCCATAAGGTAAAAGAATACGTTGCTAGAGAGCTGGCTAATGTTGGCACGATTGTTCATGTAATACCGGAAAATGGAGTGGGGCAGGCAAGCATTCAGGGAGGGCAGCATGCCTCCTCTATAGCTGCTGCGATTGCTGAAAACGTGTCTGCCGTTCGTAAGCCAGGTGGGACAGCTCACATCTTTATGGCAGCTCCTAACGCATTTTCCTTCCTTTTGGGCCAGCAGGCGGAGGCTATGGGGAAATGTATTCCTTACGAGTTCGATTTCGGTGGCCATGAAGACGGAAGCTATAAACCCACCTTTATTATTTGAGAGTAATTATGGAATTACGACCACAGTTCGAAAGCTTTTTGCGAGATATACGTCCAAGCGAACGCAATAAGGAGGAGTGGAAGCGCGGCTCGAACACACTACGGGCTCGGCTACTGGCTGACGAGGACTTAAGCCCTTTAATCACCAATACTTTCCTTCAGGGAAGTGTACGGCGATCGACTGCTGTTCGTCCTACGGGAGGTAAACGTTCAGACGTTGATGTTGTAATTGTAACAACTATTGATCATAAAAAGGAAAAGCCTGCAGATGCAATGGCTCGGTTCGAACCTTTTCTTGAGCGTTATTATAAAGGGAAGTGGGAAAAGCAAGATCGATCGTTTGGTATAGAGATGTCTTATGTTGATCTGGATCTGGTCGTAACCGCCCTGCCAGTTGAATCGAAGACAAGTAGGGATTTTCTCGAAAATCTGTATCGTAGCCAAGCGGTCGCGACTGATCAGTCTATCGAGGAGCGCAGCGACTGGGTCCTAAATAAAAGCTGGGATCCGTATCAATCAAATAGCCTTGCAACGCTTTTGGAAGAAGAATCCTCGAATTGGAGAAAAGATCCACTCATGTTGCCTGATAGACCTATCAAGGAATGGGGGCCTACCCATCCACTAGCTCAAATAGATTGGGCTGCTGCCAAAAACCGTCGCTGCAATGGTCACTATATAAACGTTGTGCGGTCGATCAAGTGGTGGCGTCATGTGCATGCTGATGAATTGCCTAAGTATCCCAAAGGATATCCCCTGGAGCATATGATTGGATATGTACTGCCCGACGGCATCACATGCGTCGCTGATGGTGTCGTGAAAGCGTTGGAAGGCATTCGCGATAAATTCTCTGATGATGTCGCAGCAGGTAGAGTACCGTTTCTTCCCGACCACGGTGTTCCGAGTCATGACGTATTGAAGAGATTGACAGTTGATGACTTCGTAGCTTTTCACAAGGAGGTAAGTAAGGCCTCGGAATTGGCGAGGAGTGCCTTTGACGAGGTCGATAAAAACGCCAGTGGAGAGCTTTGGCGAGAATTACTGGGAAGCAGCTTTCCGTTGCCGGGACCCGGCGGTGGCGATCGCAGTCGGGGCTTTAGCACACCTACCGCTGCGGCAACACCGAAGCAAACAGACCGCTTTGCCTGACTTATGTCTATCTCACCCGATTTATTAGAGACTCTCGAGGCGCTACCAGAGGATCCCCGCTTTGAACTGACTGAGAGGTGGGTGGAAGGCCCAGGTAGCGTCTGTTTTTTCCGATTTCGTGCTCGATTATCGGTACCTCCTTCGGTACACGTGCCCGAATGGACGTCGTGGTATTTAGTCGTTACCGAAAATCTGGCTGATCCTGATATTCATATTTACCCAGACGCTATCGGCGGTATCGTCTCTACCTTTCCGCATCAAGACTATAATGGTGATCCGCCTAAAGGGCTGCCCTGGCGTTTAGGCAAACCATGCTTGGAGAGGTCTGCAGCGGTCTTCTTACGCGACGGGTGGTCTGGAGAGCCCGCTGATTTAATCGAACGCATAATCTGGCGAATCGGTCGACTTTTACATTGGATAGACGCCGCAGCCACCGGAAGTCTATTGACAGCTGGCGATCCTCTTGAGTTGCCGATATACCCGGAAATAGATCCAACAGCAGTACTTGGATTTCGGGAGAAAGCTGAGGACATTAACTGGCTGGAGGGCCGTGAGGAAAACTGGGGGTTTGCTACAATTTCTTCCATTCCTGGATCACGAAATACAGCGGTAATATCTGGATTTATGGATCCGAAAGGCCGAACGTTCCGACGTGTAGAATGGAGCAAATACATTCCGATTGATGTCCATCGAATTGATGCAGTTTGGGTAGTTCTACCAAGACTAGTTGTTTTCGAACCGTGGCGGAGTGCCGTCACATGGGCGGAGCTCTCAACACTCTGCGAGAGAGTTGATGTCGACTTGCCGAAGATTATAAGCGACGCTGGTGCCAGGCTTCGCCGTGTCCAGAAGCCGAAGCAAGCAGGCCCTGGGCATTTGATTATCGGCTTTCCTATTGAGGAATATCTGGGATGCCAAGCACAGCGGTTTCATTGGATTGCGGTTCGTGATTTACAATTGTGTACCAGAAACGACCTCCGTATGGGCTATTCAGTTAAGCCTGAAACTAGGCGTCAACGTGATAGGGACTTTGCACTATCGAAGCGGTCGTTGAAATGGCGGCGAACGGCAAACTGGGCTCCAGATCAGTTACGCAAGCGTGGAGAAGCTGAAAGCGAAGTTCGATCTAAATCAGTATTGGTCATCGGTGTCGGTACGCTTGGTGCCTCAGTGGCGGAGAATTTGCTCCGTATGGGGGTAACTACAATGGCTCTACTAGATAATGATAGGATGCTAATTGGCAACCTCTCACGGCATATGCTTACGATGGCAGATGCAGGGTGTCTCAAGGCCGAGCGGGTTGCTGCACGACTTAACATGGCTGCACCAGATGCCAATGTCATAGCACTACCATTCGCATTTCCTCCGACGATGGATGCTCATATCAAAAAATTGAGGG